>CAJMRZ010000027.1 GCA_905215945.1 uncultured bacterium
AGGCAAGGCATAGACCTTCTGGTCATGCCTTGCCTTTTGAATGACAAATTGTCGCCCTGGGCGGCGCGCAGCGTCAACTGGTTACGCGGGTTGGTAAACCCGCGTAACCCCCTAGTACATCTTTGCGCCGGCGGGGATGGAAGCGTCGAGCTGGATCAGGTTGAGGCGCTCCTCGCCCTCCTCCTCGTGGACAGCGCTGATCAGCATGCCGCAGCTGGGAATACCCATCATCTTGCGCGGAGGCAGGTTGGTAATGGCGAGCAAGGTCTTGCCGACCAGGTCCTCGGGCTCGTAATAAGCGTGAATACCGGAGAGGATGGTGCGGTCGGTACCGGTACCGTCGTCGAGCGTAAAGTTCAGCAGCTTCTTGGACTTCTTGACGGCCTCGCATGCCTTGACCTTCACAGCGCGGAAATCGCTCTTGGAGAAGGTATCAAAGTCGACGAACTCCTCAAACAGCGGCTCAACGGCGATCTTGGAGTAATCGAGCGTGGGCTTAAGCGACTTAACGAATGGGCTCGCGGCGTTGCCGGCCTCTGCAGCCTTGGCGGCAGCGGCACCGGACTGGAAACCCTTCTCGGGCTTCATGTGCGGGAACAGCAGGACGTCGCGGATAGAAGCCTGGTTAGTAAGCAGCATGACCACGCGGTCGATACCAATGCCAATGCCGCCCGCGGGAGGCATACCGTACTCGAGGGCGCGCACGTAGTCCTCGTCATACTCCATAGCCTCATCGTCGCCGCCGGCCTTCTCGGCCATCTGAGCGGCAAAGCGCTCAGCCTGGTCGACCGGGTCGTTGAGCTCGGAGAATGCGTTGGCGTACTCGTGGCCGGCGATGACCAGCTCAAAGCGGTGAGTCAAACGCGGGTCGTCCTCAAAACGCTTAGCGAGCGGGCTGACCTCGATGGGGTAATCGCACACGAAGGTCGGGTTGACGATGGTGTCCTCGCCCAGCTCATCGTAAATCTCGGCGATGATCTTGCCGGCGGTCCACTCGGGCTTGATCTCCAGGCCCTTCTCGCGCGCGGCGGCAGCAAGCTCCTCGACTGGCGTGTCGATGGTGACCTGCTTGCCGAGCACGTCGGAGACGATGTCGGTCATGGGACGGCTGGCCCACTCACCAGAAAGGTCGATGGTCTGGCCCTGGTACTCGATGACTTCGGGGTTGCCGATGGCCTTGTTGGCAGCCTTGATGACACCCTGGGCGAGTGCCTTCATGCCCTCGAGGTCGGAGAAGGCACGGTAGGCCTCCATCGTGGTGAACTCGGGGTTGTGGGTAAGGTCCATGCCCTCGTTACGGAAGATGCGGCCGATCTCGAACACGCGCTCAAAACCACCGACAATGCAGCGCTTGAGGTGCAGCTCGGTGGCAATACGCAGGTAGCACTCCTGATCGAGCGCGTTGAAGTGCGTGATGAACGGCTTGGCCGTAGCGCCGCCCTGAATGGTCTGCAGGATGGGGGTCTCGACCTCCATGTAGCCGTCGGACTCCATAAAGCGACGGAAGGTGGAGAGAATCTGCGAACGCTTACGGAAGGTCTCGCGAACGTCGTCGTTGGCGATCAGGTCGACATAGCGCTGGCGATAGCGGGTCTCCTTGTCGGAAAGACCGTGGAACTTCTCGGGCAGCGGACGAACGGCCTTGGCAAGCAGGGTCGCGCTCTTAGGAGCAACGGAAAGCTGGCCGCGCTGGGTGCGCACGACCACGCCGGTCACGCCCAGGATGTCGCCCAGGTCGAGGGCCTTGAGCGTATTCCAGGCAGCCTCGTCCATGCCGTTGATGCGGCAGAACAGCTGAATCTCGGCAGTCGCATCGCGCACGACGATGAACATGATCTTGCCCTGACCGCGCTTGGCGACCACACGGCCGGCGATCTTCACGACATCCTCGGTGTCCTCACCATCGGCAAGATCGGCGTACTTAGTCTCGATATCGGCGACGTAGTCCTCAAGCTCAGAGTGCTCAGGATAGGGGTTCTGGCCCGCCTCGAACAGGGCGGCGCGCTTGGCCAGGCGGGTGGCGCGCTCGTCGTTGAGCGTCGATGCCTGATCGGCGGCGTTCTGGTTCTCTGCCATAAGTTAGCTCCTCAAACTAAAACGCTCCCCAGGATTCGGTCCCAGGGAGCGAAAACATACCTTTACGCGGGACCGTGGTCTAGCGTGCGATCTTTGCGATGGTGTAGACGCGGGTCTTGCCCGAAGGCGTAACGACCTCGACGGAGTCGCCCTCGCCGTGACCGATGATGGCGTGGCCGACCGGAGACTCGTTGGAGATCTTGTGCTCGAGCGAGTTGGTCTCGGTGGTACCGACGAGCGTGACTTCCATGACCTCGCCGTTGGGATCAATCAGCGAAACGGTGGAACCGATGGAGACGGTCAGGTCGCCCGTGGTGGCAGCAACCTGAGCGTTGGCGAGGATGGCCTGAATCTCGGCAATGCGAGCAGCATTCTGGGCCTGCTTGTCCTTGGCGGCATCGTACTCGGAGTTCTCCGAAAGGTCGCCGAACGCGCGGGCTTCCTTGATGTCCTCGACGATCTCCTTGGCGTAATCGCCCTCACGCCAAGCGAGCTCCTCGACGAGCTTCTGGCGGCCCTCAGCGGTCAGTACGATCTGGCTTGCGTCCATACGGATATCTCCCCAACTCTGATCAAACAATCAACTGTCAACAAAACGAAAAAGACCGGCTAGCCTGCGGGCAAGCCGGTCAGGTGCTCACCCCAAAGGGATGGGACTACTCTGCGTCCGCGTCGCTGTCCTCTGCCTGCTTCTTCTTGGCAGCAGCGAGCTTGGCCTCGAGCTCAGCGATCTCCTTGTCCTCCTCGGACTGCTCGACCACGACCTCCTCGGCCTGCTTGGTCTCGGCCTTATCGTCGCCCTCCATACCCTCGCGGATATTCTTGACGGTAGAGCCGAGGGACTTGCCGAGCTTCGGCAGGTTCTTGGGCCCGAAGATAATCAGGACAACGACGAGAATAATGATGAGCTCAGGAGCCCTCAGTCCAAACATGTAGACCTCCACAATACAGCGAGACAAGCTCGAATGAGTATACCGCGGGTATCGCGGTATCACAACAATAGCTAAAAAAAGGGACCGCAAGAAGCGGTCCCTTCTCATGCTCTGGTCGGGTTGACTGGATTTGAACCAGCGACCCCTGCGTCCCGAACGCAGTGCTCTACCAAACTGAGCCACAACCCGTTAGCTCGACTATAATAACAAAGATTTCCGTCGTGTGCTAGAGAAATTTTTACTTCTTTGGCACTTCGACGCGAACCGTGTTGGGAATGAACTGCGTCGCGCAGGACCACCAGCCGTTTTGCTGGGCAGCGTCGGCAAGCCTTTCGGCCATGGCGGCGGTGCCGCAAATGGCAAACGAGCAGGCACCCGATCCGCACACATCTACAGCAACGGTGCCGTCCTGTTTACGCAGCCAATCGAGAACCGTTTGAATCTGCGGCTCCATCTGTGCGGAAATGACACCCAAGTTGTTATGGATGAGTGCATATGCCGTCTCGGCATCACCAGCACGCAAGGCAGAAGCTATCGCGCCGGGCTCGTCCGCAGGCACCGGGGCCTCGTCAAAACGTCGATAGGCTTCAATTGTCGAAACACTTGCCTCGCGCGGCTTGACCAACACGACGGGCGTTGCGGGCAGCGCGGGGTACTCAGTTGCCAGCACGTCTCCCCCACCTACGTAGAACGCAGGGCTCGCGTGCAAAAAGAACGGGACGTCAGCACCAATGCCGCGCGCGATGTCGTCGAGCACGGGGTCGGTGCGATCAATTCCCCAGAGCTCCGCCAAGGCGACAATGACCGCGGCCGCATCCGTCGAGGGGCCGCCCAAGCCGGCGCACAATGGAATGCGCTTCTCAATCGTCACGCAGATGTTTGCCTCGCGACCATAATGCTCGGCCATAGCAATCGCAGCCCGATACGCCGTATTCTTTTGCATGGGAAAATCTGATGCTGGAACCGTCTGGACAGTCAGCGCCTGCGCCGGCGTGACCGTCACGGTATCGGAAAGACTGACGGCTGCCATCAGGGAATCGACCCTGTGGTAGCCGCGGTCATCGCGCTCGGTATGAACCCCCAGGTAGAGGTTAATCTTTGCCGGCGCGGAAAGGGTCAGGGACCAATCGGTCACCGCTAGTGCTCCTCGAGCTGATTGCCGAGCGGGGTAAAAATGTGCTCGCCGCTCTCGGGGTCGAACAGCTCGACCTGACCGGTGAGGACATCGATGTACTGGTAGGACTGACGCGATTTGCGGCCGCGACGCTCGTCAACCTCAACGATAAAGACAGCGGGGTGGACGCTCTTGATGGTGCCCATGCGCTCGACGACGCGGGTGCGGCCCATGTTGGCCTTCACCTTAACGCGATCGCCCACCATATCGGTCAGCTTCTCGTGGATGTCGTCGACGTGATTGACTTCCATCTCTTCCATGAACAGGGCCTCCAGAAGGTGCAATTCAAAAAGGGGATAATACCCCTAAGATAGACAAAACTCTAATACTATAGCACCCTGCTGCCGTCATACGCAAGTAGCTAATTAGGCTACTTACAGATTGTCGGTATCGAGGACGATGGTGAATGGGCCGTCGTTGACCAAGTCGACTTTCATATCGGCGCCAAAGATACCGTGCGCCACATGCTCAACGTCCTCGCGCACAAGCGTCAGGAAGTACTCGTAGAGCTCGTTGGCGACATCGGGGGCGCCGGCATCCGTAAACGATGGGCGGCGGCCGTGACGGCAATCGGCGAACAGCGTGAACTGCGACACCACGAGAACCTCGCCGTCGACATCGGCAAGCGCCAGGTTGGTCTTACCGTTCTTGTCCTCGTTTATGCGCAAGCCGCGGAGCTTGCCCCACAGCTTGTCGGCCTCGGCACGCGAGTCCCCGTGACCCACACCAAGCAGCACCAGGTAGCCGCGTCCAATGCGACCCACACACTCGCCGTCGACCGTCACGCCGGCGTTGAGCACGCGCTGCACCACCGCACGCATGGCCTACTCCTCGCCCGTCAGCTTGGCGGACAGATGCTCGAGCGCGTGGAAACGATGGCTGATGGCGTTCTTCTCGTCCGCCGTCAGCTCGGCCATGGTCTTGCCCGGCGTGTCGACCGGCAGGAACAGCGGGTCGTAGCCAAAGCCGTGATCGCCGCGACCCTCGTGCGCGATAACGCCCTCGCAGGCGCCCTCGCCATAGGTAACCAGACCATCCGTGTCGATGAGCGCAACGACGCTCATAAAGCGCGCGGTGCGATCCTCGTCCGCAACGCCTTCCAGGTTAACGAGAAGCTTGGCGTTGTTGGCGGCATCGTCTCCGTGCACGCCCGCATAGCGCGCGCTATACACGCCTGGCTCGCCGTCCAGGGCATCAACGACCAAGCCCGAATCGTCGGCAATGGCCATGAGCCCCGTCTCTTCGACGGCAGCCTGCGCCTTGATGATGGCGTTCTCCAAAAACGTCGTGCCGTTTTCCTCGGGGTCCTCAAAATCGCCCAGCTGGCCGAGCGCCACAAAGCGCACCTCGGGCATGACCTTGCCCAAAATGGCCTCGATCTCGGTGAGCTTATGAGCGTTGCCCGTTGCCACGACGATGGTCGCCGCCGGGTCGAGGTTGTCGATGTCAATCTTCTCAAGTGCCATGACTGGCCTCCTTGTCTCTATAGCAATGCCGTGCTGAGCATGATGAGGACCTCGGCCTCTCTCCCCTCTCAATCAACGGCAGCCTTATGCTTTGGCATTTCCGCAGATAAAACCTACCAAATTAAACCTGTCCCTTTTTGGTAGGTTAGGCGAGGGCTTGGCGCTGAAGCTCGATGAGCTCGGCGATACCTTTGTCGCCCAGGTCGAGCAGGGCGTTGAGGCGCTTACGGTCGAAGGGCGCCTGCTCGCCGGTGCCCTGGAGCTCGATCATCTCACCGGTGTCGGTGGCGACGAGGTTCATGTCGACCTCGGCATGGCTGTCCTCGGAATAATCGAGGTCAAGCAGCGTATTGCCGTCGACAACGCCCATGGAGATGGCAGCCACCTGGCCGATAAGCGGGATGCGCTCGATCTTGCCTGCCTCGACCCACATGGCGAGGGCGTCGCGCAGCGCCACCCAGGCGCCGGTGATGCTCGCTGTACGCGTGCCGCCATCAGCCTGAATCACATCGCAGTCGACGGTGACGGTGTACTCGCCGAGTGCCTTCATGTTGACGACGGTACGCAGGCTGCGGCCAATGAGGCGCTCGATCTCCATGGAGCGACCCTTGCGCTTGGCGTGCTCGCGCTTGCAGCGCTTGCCGGTCGACGCCGGCAGCATGGCGTATTCCGCGGTCACCCAGCCGGCCTTAGCTCCCTTTCGCCAGCCCGGCACGCCCTCCTCGATAGTGGCGGCGCACAGCACGCGCGTGTCACCGAACTCGGCCAAACACGAGCCGTGGGCGTGCTTCATGACGCCACGGGTGAGCTTAACGGGGCGCAACTCGTTGGCGGCGCGATCGTTGGCGCGGTTGACCTGCATGTACTCCATAGAAATTTCCTTTCGGCAAAAGATGTGGCGAAGGCTTTGGCGGCCGCCTTACATCTATTTCAGCTCATCGATATCGATATGTTCGATGCTCTTGAGCGGCTGACCAAAGATAAAGCTGCCCGCCACCGCAAACTCAGCAATGTTATCGGCCGTCGTGGCAAAACGATGCTGCGGCGTCGCCCGCCAGCTGCTCGCGGCGCGTGAGGATATCGGTCAGCTCGCGCGTGGTCTCCTCGGCGGAACTCACGACGCGCACCCCAGGCCCCAGCGCATGGCGGATAGGTCCCACCAACAGCGGGAAATGCGTACAGCCGAGCACCACGGTATCGATACCGTGGTCGCGCAGCGGCTCAACCGTGGCACCCACCAGCGCACGCACGGCAGGCGTATCGAAGATGTCCTCGTTCTCAAGCCACTGTTCCTGCAGATGTGCACCCGAGGCGAGCTCGTGTTCGACAACCTCGACAAAGCTCGAGGCAGGACAGCCGTATACATCGACGCCGGCATCCAGGTCCTGAATGGCGCGCGTGTAGGCGCCCGAGCGAATAGTAAGGTTGGTGGCGAGCACGCCCACGCGACGCGTACGCGTGCTGTTGATTGCCGCACGGGCACCCGGCGCGATCACACCGATCACGGGAACGTCGAGCACTTGCTGGGCCAGACGCAAGGCCGCAGCGGTCGCCGTGTTGCAGGCGATGACCATAATCTTGACGTCGTGCTTCGAAAGCCAACGACCCGCCTGCAACGCAAACGAGCGCACCTCATCCTCGGTACGGGTGCCGTAGGGGCAGCGCTTGGTGTCGCCAAAGTAGTAGACGGACTCGTGCGGCAACGCCGTTGCGATGGCGCGCGCAACCGTCAGACCGCCCAAACCAGAATCGAACACGCCAATCGGGCGCGTGTCACCTGCCGAATTCTCGATATCGGACATTACCTCACCAGTCTCTCTCGAAAAGACATGTCCAAGTGCGGCGACGCCGCGCTACGAACGCGCCGCGACCAGCAGCTCTGCCGTCGCCGCCCAACCGTCGACAATTTTGCCGCGCGTAACGAAAGCGTTCTCGCAAGCAGCCAGGAACTCGGGTGCGCCGGCGCTCGTCAGGCCATTCTCGACCAGACAGAACGTGCCCACGTGATCGGCCATGTAGAAGTCGGACTCGGAGTCGCCGAGCGCCAACGTCTCCTCGCGCTCGATCCCTAGGTGCTCGCAGAAGCGCGCAATGGCGACGCCTTTGTTGAGGCCCGCGGGGTTGATGTTGAATGCGCGACCGTCCTCGACGCGATCGAGCTCGAGCGTCGTCGGCTTGGACAGGTGAGTCAGATGGCCGTTGCAAGCCCAGATCAGACCGCAGCCGGCCTCGTCCAGGATGGCCTGGACCTCATCGTCGGGCACATCGCCGCGCATGCCGACGGTGACCTCACGGTATTTGTAGCCGGTCGACATGTCGTTGTGGTACTCGATCTTGTGCGGCCAGCGGGCAAGGATCTTCTCGCACACGCCGGTCTGTTCGATCACCTGGTGCGGAGTAAGGCCGCAGGCGGGGTCGTAAGGCATGTCACCGGTCAGATACTCCCAATCGTTGGCTTTGAGGTCGTACATGACCAGGCCGCCCATCTCACCAATGTAGGAGTTGAGGCCGAGCACGCGCGCGTCCTCGTGGATCATGGTACGGTTGCGGCCCGAGGTGGGAACCACCTGAATACCAGCGCGAGCGAGCGCCACGACGGCCTCGACGAGTTTGGTCGAGGGGTTGCCGTCGTTGTCGCGCAGCACACACGAGCCGGGCGCGAGCATCGTGGCATCCAGGTCGGTAAAGACGTACTTGACCTTAGCCAAGCGCTCGCGCATCTCGCCCGAAAGCTCGGCAACGGTCGGCAGGGTGTTGTGGGACATGGTTACTCCGTTTACGTAGAAGGGTTTGGACTTGGACGGCATGTTTTGATTGAGGGAACACGCTTATGGCGACAACGCACTCAGGGCGCCGCCGCCATCATGGTTCATTAGTCAAACTGGGTAACATCGATCAGGCGATTGGCCAACGAAAGGTCGCTCTCGATGGGCACGAACTCGTCGCCCACGTGCATGAGCTCCTCGTCACCCTTTGCCAGCAGCAAGACAATGGTGGGGGCATCGGGGTTGACGTACTCCTCGCGCGCCGCCTTGAACGCCGCATGCACAGCGGCTTCGCGATCGAGGATGATCTTGTTCGGCGTATCGTCGGGAACATGTTCGGCAAGCTCGCGACAGACCTTCATCGGGTCCTCGTGAGCCGGGTCCTCGTTGGCAAAGATCATCAGGTCGGAATATGGTGCGGCCTCGCGCGGAAGCTGCTCGCGGCGCTCCTGCGCCTTGCCGCCGGCAGCGCCAAACACCGCAATGACTGGACTAGCGGGAAACGCGCGCTTGACCGACGAGAAAAGCGAGCGGAACGAAAGTTGGTTGTGAGCGTAGTCAACAACACAAATCACGCGGCCGTCCTTCGACTCCACGACCTCCATGCGGCCCGGCACACGCAGCTTGGAGAGGCCCTTCTTAATAGCCTCGATACCGATGCCAATCTCGCGCGCGGCGGCGATAGCGACCAGCGCGTTTTCCACGTTAAAGTCGCCCGCGATGCCCAGCAGGACCTTCTCCCCCGCCTCGGACTCGTCGGCACACAGGCCATGCAAGTTGAACTCGATGTTAAAGCCGACCATGCGTACGTCGCTCGCCCACAGACTTGCCTCGGGATGCTCAACGCCAACGGTCACCAAGCGCTCGGCCGTCGACGCTGCCTCCAGCACACGGTCGGCCTCTTCGGTGCCCAGATTCACCACGGCGGTCTTTGCCTGGTCAAAGATCCTGAGTTTGCTCTCAAAATAATCCTCAAACGTGGGGTGTTCGATTGGCGAGATGTGGTCGCGGCCGATGTTGAGGAAGCACGCCACGTCAAACGGCAGATTCTCGACGCGTTGGTACTTGAGCGCCTGGCTCGAGACCTCCATGACCATGGACTGGCGACCGGATTCACGGCAGTTGGCGATATGGCGCCAGACCTCGGGGGCCTCGGGCGTGGTGTTGGTGCTCTCGTAGCACTCGATACCATCGTCGGTACTCACCGAGCCGATCATGCCGCAGGACTCGCCCGCCGCTTTGATGATGGACTGGAGCATAAAAGCGGCCGTGGTCTTTCCCTTGGTGCCGGTGATGCCCACGATCTTGACGTCGTGGTCGGGACGGTCGTAGACCTCCGGCGGCAACAGGGCCATGGCCGTGCGAACACTATCAACAACCAGCATTGCAGCACCGCTCTCCTGCGCCAGCGGCTCCAGAGACTCGACCAGCGACTCCTCGCACACAAATGCGACGGCGCCCGCATCGAGCGCCATGCTCAAAAACGCGGGCTTAAAGGCAGCACCTTTGCAAAAGAACACGTCACCTGCCGAGACCGCGCGCGAATCAAACGAGCAGCCGGTCACAGCACGCTCGTCAACCTGCTCTGATGCGCGCAGCTCGCCGCACACATCGAGCAGCTTGGCAAGCGTATCGACCGTGGTTACGGTCGCGGAATCCGAATGGTGCATCTTTCACCTTTCTCAGCCATTTGGCAGGGACGGTTTTCATAGTAACTGAAACGTGCTCGCGCAAAAACGGCTCCCGGAGGAGCCGTTACGCGCAGGCGTTCGTAAGCCGAGGCTAGGCAGCCTGAACAGCGGGCTGGTCCTCGTCGATAAAGAAGCGCTTGTACCACACTAGGAACACGAGCGGCGTATAGATCTTGCGCTGGAAATCGCCCTTGCCCGCAAAGTGCAGATCGAGCAGGTGCATGAGCTCGTCGGTATTGAAGAACTCGCTTGCCCACGGCGCGGTGAAGTACTCCTTGACATAGTCGTACCACTTTTGCTCGCGCAGCCAGTAGACAATCGGCACCGGGAAGCCCACCTTGGGACGGGTGGCCCACTCATCGGGCAGCGACTTGTTGGCAGCGTGGCGGAGTACCTGCTTGTTGCCGTTCTCGTTGATGCGGTAGCGATCGGGAATGTGCTCGGCGAACTCCATGACTTTGCGGTCCAGGAAGGGCACGCGCAGCTCCAGCGAGTGCGCCATGCACATCTTGTCGGCCTTGAGCAGAATGTCGCCCGGGAGCCACATGTTCATGTCCAGGTACTGCTTCTTGACCAGTTCGGGCTGACCCTTCACGCGTGCGTAGATGGGTGCAGCGAGCTCAAAGGCGCCATCGCCGGTGTTGTACTCGGGCTTGAGCACGCCGTCGACCTCGCGCTCCGGCCATACCAGAGCCTGTCCCAGGAACGACTTCTCGGGGATCTCGGCACCCTTGACCAGGAAGTTATGTCCCTTGAAGTACGGCATATGCAGCGCCAGGTTACCGAGCGCGCGACGGATGGGCAGCGGCACCATCTTTTTGTACTTGCGCACCGGGACCGTGTCCTCGTAGTAGGCGTAGCCGCCAAAGAGCTCGTCGGCGCCTTCGCCCGAAAGCACGACGGTAACGTCCTTGCGGGCCATCTCGGCCAAGAACCACAGCGGCACGGAAGACAGGTTGGACTGCGGCTCGTCCATGTGATACTGGATGTCCTCGAGCGCACCGAAGAACTCGTCGGCGGTAATCATCTTGCGAACGTTCTCGACGCCGAGCTTATCGGAAAGTTCCTTGGCGTAGTTGGTCTCGTTGAAGTTCTTGTAGTCAAAGCCCACCGAGAAGGTCTTGTCGGGCATGAGGCAAGCGGCGATGTAGCTGGAGTCGACGCCACCGGAGAGGAACGACGCGACCTTGACGTCGGCGATGCGATGGGCCTCGACACTCTCGTGCACGACCTCGTCCAGCTCATCGACATACTCTTCGAACGGCTTCTCGACGGCAGAGTAATCGCAATCCCAGTAACGCTCGATGTTCATCTTGCCGGTCGGGATATCGACGGTAAAGTAGTGCGCCGGCGGCAGCTTGTAGACACCCTCGAAGAAGGTCTCCTCGGTTGCCGAATACTGCAGCGTCATGTACGGACGCAGAGCCTTTTTGTTGACCGCCTTGTGGAAGTGCGGGTAGTCCAGGAAGCTCTTGATCTCGGAACCAAAGAGCACGCCCGGAGCGCCGTCGCCCGCATCGGCCATGGGATAGTAGTAGAGCGGCTTGATGCCAAAGATGTCGCGGGCGCCAAAAAGCTTGTTCTTCTTTTTGTCCCAGATGACGAAGGCGTACATACCGCGCAGGCGATCGAGGACGGCCTCGCCCCACTCCTCGTAGCCGTGCAGGAGGCTCTCGGTGTCGGCGCCGCAGTGGAACTTGTAGCCCTTGGCCTCGAGCTCGGAACGGAGTTCTTGGAAGTTGTAGATCTCGCCGTTGAAGACAATGACGACGCTGCCGTCCTCATTGGCCATGGGCTGAGCGCCGGCCTCGGTCAGGTCGAGGATCGACAGGCGGCGGAAGCCCAGGGCAACGCGGCCGTCGATAAACTGACCGCCCATGTCGGGACCGCGATGGACGATGCGGTCCATCATCTTGGTGAGCACCTCGGATTGGTTATCCGTCCCACCGACAAAACCGACAAAACCGCACATATACTATCCCCTCTGCTGTTGCTGGGCATCAAATCGAATCAGTAGCTTTTGAGTATACCCGAGGGCGTAAAGAGGGGCGGAATGTTCAGGCAATCTCAACTGAATCAGCTCCGCTGTGACACGCGCCGGTTACCTTTAATGGATATGAGGTGAATGGGGCGATTGTTTTGCTATACTCTCTCCGCACGGGCGATTGGCGCAACGGTTAGCGCAGGTGCTTTACACGCACAAGGCTGGGGGTTCGAATCCCTCATCGCCCACTTTTCGCAACGCCGTGAAAAATCAAGGAA
>CAJMRZ010000028.1 GCA_905215945.1 uncultured bacterium
GTGCTGGCCATTGCCGCTTCCTTGTGTGTGCTGGGAGTAATTTTCTTGCAGAACACTACGCAGTTTAGCCCCGCGGTCGCATCCGTGTGCTTTGTGCTCGCCTTCTTTGGCTTTGGCGCCAAGGCCGGTATCATCCCGCTGCACTCCTGGCTGCCCCAGGCGCACCCCGAGGCGCCGTCCAACGTGTCCGCCCTCATGTCCGGCGGCATGATCAAGATCGGCATCCTGGGAATCCTCAAGGTCGGTCTCGACCTGCTCGCGGGTTCGGGCGTCCAGCTCTGGTGGGGCCTCATGGTCCTGGTCTTCGGATCCATCTCGTCGGTCCTGGGCGTCGTCTACGCCCTCCACGAGCACGACATTAAGCGCCTGCTGGCCTACCACTCCGTCGAGAACATCGGCATCATCTTGCTCGGTGTCGGCGCGTCCATGACGGCGCACGCCCTGGGCAACGACGTCATCGCGACGATCGCGCTCATGGCCGCCCTCTACCACACGCTCAACCACGCCATGTTCAAGGGCGAGCTGTTCCTCGGCGCGGGCTCCCTGCTCTATGCCACGGGTACGCGCAACATGGAGAAGATGGGCGGCCTGTTCCGCCGTATGCCGGTCACGGCCGTCTGCTTCCTCATCGGTGCCCTTGCCATCTCGGCTATCCCGCCGCTCAACGGCTTCGTTTCCGAGTGGTTCACCTACCAGTCCCTGTTCAACATCTCGACGCTCTCCGACCCGGTCGTCATGGTGTTCGCCGTCGCCTCCGCGGCCGCCCTCGCCATCACCGGTGCCCTGGCCGTCACGTGCTTCGTGAAGGCCTACGGCGTCTCGTTCGCGAGCAGCCCTCGTTCCCAGGAGGCCGCGAACGCCAAGGAGTCCCCGGCTCCGATGTTGTTCTCCCAGATGCTCCTCGCGGCCATCTGCGTGGTGCTGGGAATCGGCTCTCCCGTCATCGCCCCGGTTCTGGGCGACGTCGCCCAGAGCGTGCTTGCCGGCTCTGCCATCACAGCCACCTCGGGCGTGTCTCTGGTGAACGAGATTTCCGGTGCCGCCACCTCCACCCCCGCGATCGCCATCGCGCTCGTGGTCCTCACCGGCCTCGCGTTCGTGTTGAGGTCCTGTCTCGGCACCAAGGCCCCCGCTAAGAAGACCGACCCTTGGGCGTGCGGCTACGAGCCCAACGAGCACATGCCCGTCGTCGCCACGAGTTTCGCGTCAGACGTAGAGCTCTTCATGGGCCCGCTCTACACCCTGCGCGAGGTATGCACCAAGATCTGCTGGTCCATCGCGCACGTGTTCCAGAAGCTCACCGGTGTCGCCCAGGGCGTTGAGCCCCTGCCCGACCGCTTCCTGGTCGATGCACCGAGCGAGGGTGCCGATAAGCTGGCCGGCCTCGCCTCCAAGATCGAGGGCGGCAACTACTCCGTATACATCTGCTACATCGTCGCGGCGCTCGTGGTCTTCCTCGTGCTCGCCGTGGTCATGGTCTAGAGAGGGGAGAGGATATTATGAACATCGTTCTTGCGATAGCGCAGGGCCTCGTGGTCATGCTGGTCGCGCCCTTCTTCTCCGGCCTCGCCCGTGTGATTCGCGCGAAGATGCACAATCGCCGCGGTCCGTCCATCCTTCAGGATTACCGGGACCTCGCGAAGCTCATGGCGCGTCCCGAGTCCGTGAGTTCCGACTCGAGCTTCGTGCTGCGCATCATGCCGCCGCTGTTCCTCGCGGTGTCGTTCATGCTCGCCATGGGCCTGCCCATGTTCACGCTCGAGAGCCCCATGCCCGTCTTTGGTGACGCCATCACCATCATGTACGCGCTCGCGCTGTCCCGCTTCTTCTTCGCGCTGTCCGGCGTGGATTCCTCCAACGCCTACGCGGGCTTCGGCGGTATCCGCGAGCTCCTCATGAGCGTGCTCATCGAGCCGTCCATGCTCATCGCGCTGTTTACCGTCGCCATCGTGTGCGGCTCCACGGACATTGCGACCATGGGTCAGCACATCGTTACGGGCAACGTCTCGAGCGTCGTCGCCGTCATCCTCGCCGGCGTCGCCTTCGCGGCCGCCTGCTATATGGAGCTCGGCAAGCTGCCGTTTGATCAGGCCGAGGCCGAGCAGGAGCTCCAGGAGGGCCCGCTCGCCGAGCTCTCCGGCTCGTCCCTGGCCATGATGAAGCTCGCCATGGGCATGAAGCAGGTCGTGGTCGTCGCTTGGTTCACCTCCATCTTCATCCCCTGGGGAGAGCCCGCGACCATCGGCGTCACCGCTCTCGTGGGCGCCGTCGTCTTCCTTGTCAAGTGCCTGGTCGATTTCGTTGTCTGCGGCGTGCTCGAGAACTCCGTTTCCCGTTCGCGCTTCAAGGTGCTCGGTAACCAGACCTGGGCCGTCGTCGGCATCGCGGTCCTCGCGTTCGTCTTCGTCGTCGTAGGCGTGTAGGGAGAAGGGAGAAACTATGTCAATCGAATCGAGCTTGTCCCTCTTTGCCATGGTGGCGATCGCCGTCCCCATGCTGGGCTCCCTGCTCATCGTCATGCTGCCGCGTCCCTACGCTAAATGGATCTGCGCCTTTGCCGGCGGCATCGCCACGGTCGCTTCCGTTGGCTTGGCCGCGACGTTTGCCGGAAACGGCATGAACGCGGTCGATGTAACCTGGGCGAGTATGGGCCAGACCTTGGTCATGGGCTTCATATTCGACCGGATGAGCACGCTGCTCGCACCCGCGTTCGTCGCTATCGGCCTGCTCGTCGTCATCTATTCGTTCCCGTACATGAGCGATAAGAACAAGGAGCATCCCGACGCGCCCCGTCGCCGCTTCTACGTGTACTTCTCCACGTTCATCGGCGCCATGGCCGGTCTCGCCTACAGCTCCACCATCGTCGGCCAGCTCGTTTTCTTCGAGATCACCGGCGTGTGCTCCTGGGGCCTCATCAGCTACTACATGACGCCCACGGCCAAGAAGGCCGGTATGAAGGCGCTCATCATCACCCATATCGGCGCTCTGGGACTCTACATCGGCGCGGCCTTCCTGTTCGCCGGAACCGGCACGTTCGCGCTGAGCGCGATCTCCCAGCTCGATTCCGGTATGAAGACCGTCGTGCTGCTGCTCATCCTGTTCGCCGCTTGGGCCAAGTCCGCCCAGTTCCCGCTCTACATGTGGCTGCCCTCCGCAATGGAGGCCCCCACGCCCGTTTCCGCCTACCTCCATGGCGCGTCCATGGTGAAGGTCGGCGTGTGCGTGTTCGCCCGCGCTCTTGCGAGTGCCGGCGATATCCCCGAGATCGTCGGTTGGGTCGCCATTATCGACGCCGTCGTGACCATGCTCTTCGGCTTCCTCATGTACCTGCCCCAGAAGGATATGAAGCGCCTGCTCGCCTTCTCGACGATCGCGCAGCTCGCCTACGTGTTCTTCGGCCTGGGCCTCTCCGTGTTCGGAAGCCAGATGGCGTTCAACGGCGCCGTCGAGCACATCTTCAACCACGCGTTCACCAAGACCCTGTTCTTCCTCATCGCCGGCTCCCTCAGCTTCACGCTGGGAACCCGTATGTTGCCCAAGATCCAGGGCCTCATGAAGAAGTACCCGGTCACGGGCGTGGGCTTCGCGGTCGCCGCGACCGCTATCGCCGGCGTGCCCCCCATGAGCACGTTCTTCTCCAAGTTCCAGATTATTTCCGGTGGCTTCGCGGTTGGTGCTTCCAACACGGTCATCTTCGTCCTCGTGTGCGTCATGGTCGTCGAGACCGTCGCCACCTTCGCATGGTTCCTGCGTTGGATGGGTAAGGTCCTGCCCGGTGAGCCGAGCGAGACCGTGGCCGCCGGCCAGCCCCTTCCGCGCGCCATGGCGTTCGTGTTCGTCGTCCTCATGATCATGGTCGTCGTCGCCGGTCCTCTGTCCTCTAGTTGGATGGGTTAGGAGGTAGGACATGGGTTATTCGTTAGTCAATATCCTGGGCGGTCTTCTGATCGTGACCTCCACCATGGTGGTCGTCTCGAAGACCATCCCGTCCGCCATTAAGTGGTACGCGATCCAGTCGGTTGTCCTGGTGGGCGTGCTGCTCACCCTGGGCCTCACCACCGGTGCCACCGAGCTTCTCATGTGGGCCGCGTCGGCCTTCGTCACCAAGGTGATCCTCGTTCCGTTCATTCTCAACCGTGCCTACAAAAAGATGGGTTCGCCTGCCGATAGCACGCTGACCTCCTCCATCAAGCCGGCCTGGACCATCATCCTCACCGGTCTGGAGGTGGCCATCTGCTTCGCGGTGGTCACGCGCCTGAGCCTGCCCACCGCTGAGGTGGCTACTCCGGCCCTCGCCATCAGCTTCGCGCACTTCTTCGTCGGCCTCACGTGCATCATCTCCCAGCGCAACATCCTCAAGCAAATCTTCGGGTACTGCCTTATGGAGAACGGTAGCCACGTGACGCTCGCCCTGCTCGCGCCCACGGCCCCCGAGATCATCGAGATCGGCATCGCCACCGACGCCATTTTCGCCGTCATCATCATGTCCGCCGTCGTCGTGAGGATCTGGAACGACACCAAGTCGCTCGACTCCCACGACCTGACCGAATTGAAGGGGTAGGCCATGGATGTTTCAATGCTGACGGTCGCCCTGCTCGCTTGTCCCCTCGTGTTCTCCCTGATTATGGCTGCGCTCCCCAAGACGACGTCCTACAGCGTCTTTGCGGGGCTCAACACCATCTCCGTCGCGGCGACCCTCGTCCTTTCGGTCGTCACCGCGGGAACCATGCTCTCGAGCGGGCAGAATATCGACGCTTTGGGCCTGTGGCTCCATCTCGATTCGCTCTCGTCGATCTTCGTCCTTCTGGTAGGCATCATCGGGTTCATCACCGGCGTGTACTCCATCTCCTATATCAAGATCGATATCGAGGAGAAGACCATGCCGGCCGAGCGCACCAAGCAGTACTACGCGCTGTTTAGCCTGTTCGTTTTCACGATGCTGCTCGCCTGCCTGTCCAACAACATCATCCTCACCTGGGCGGCGGTCGAGGCCACCACGTTGTCGACCGTGTTCCTCGTGGGCATCTACAAGAACAAGCAGGCGCTCGAGGCGTCTTGGAAGTACGCGATGGTCTGCACCGCCGGCGTGGCCTTCGGCCTGTTCGGCACGCTGCTCATCTACGCGAACGCCGCCGATATCATGCCCAACGCGCATGAGGCAGCCTTCCTCACCTCCATCATGCCCTACGCCGACCAGTTCGACCCGATGCTCGTGCGCCTCGCGTTCGCGTTCATCGTCATCGGCTTCGGCACCAAGGCGGGCCTGTTCCCCATGCACACTTGGCTGCCCGACGCGCACTCCCAGGCTCCGAGCCCGGTCTCCGCGCTGCTCTCGGGCGTGCTGCTCAAGTGCGCCATGCTGGTGATCATCCGCTTCTACTCCCTGTCCATCATCACGGTGGGCGACACCTATCCGCGTACGCTCCTGCTCATCCTGGGCACGCTGTCCATCCTGGTGGCCGCCCTGTGCATCTTTAAGCAGGACGATATCAAGCGCCGCTTCGCGTACTCCTCCGTCGACAACGTCGGCGTGGTCGCGCTGTGCCTGGGTATCGGTGGTCCGCTCGGTATCGCCGCCTGCCTGCTGCACTGCATCTTCCACGGTTTCACGAAGGCGCTCGCCTTCTGCATGGCCGGTAACATCCAGCACATCTACCACACCCGCGACCTGAACAAGATCAAGGGCGTCGTCGAGATCGCTCCCGTCACGGCAGCGCTCACCATCATCGCCCTGCTCGCGCTCGCCGCCTTCCCGCCGTTCGCCCTGTTCATCTCCGAGTTCCTCACCTTCGTGGCCGGCGTCCAGTCCGGTCCCATCTGGGTGGTCGTGCTCGTGGCCATTGGCCTCACCGGCGTGTACTTTGCCCTTACCGGCATCGCGCTCAAGTCCATCTTCGGCAAGGCGCCCGAGGGCATGAAGCGCCACGAGGTGCCCGCCCTCATGATCATCCCCGAGATCGCCCTCGCGATCGTGGTCATGTGGTTCGGTATCGCCACCCCGGTCGCCATCACGAGCGGCGTCGAGGATGCAACGTCCGTCGTTTTGAACCAGAGCGTCGAAGAGCTCCACGAGGCTCCTCTCTACCGCATGGTGTTCAGTTCCCAGACCAAGACAAGCGAGGTGAATTAGCACCATGGCAGAACCTGAAAAGAAGGACTACGCTCGTCGTTGCGAAAGCCACGTCGAGGCCCTGCGCGCCGCAGTGCCGGGCTGCATCGAGAAGGTCGAGTGGCAGTGCGAGGACCAGCTGACGATTACCGTCAAGCAGGACAAGCTGCCCGAGGCCGTCCACTACCTGTACTACGAGCGCTACGGCTGGATTCCTGTAATCATCGGCAACGACGAGCGCAGTCTGTGCGGCCGTTACGCCGTGTACTACGTCATCTCCATGGAGGGAGAGGACCCCGGCTGGGTGACCGTGCGCACCGAGGTCGATCCCGCCAAGATGACGTTCCCGTCCGTGACGCCGTTCGTCCCCGCCTGCGTGTGGGGCGAGCGCGAGCTGCGCGATATGTTCGGCCTGATTCCCGAGGGTTTGCCCGACCGTCGCCGCCTGGTGCTTCCCGATGACTGGCCCAGTGGCCTGTACCCGCTGCGCAAGGACTCCATGGACTACCGCTTCCGTCCCGCTCCCGCGAGCGACATGGAAAACTACGAGTTCCTGGCCGATACCAAGGGCAAGGAGACGACGCTCGTCCCCATGGGCCCGTTGCACATTACCTCCGACGAGCCCGGCCACTTCCGCCTGTTTGTTGAGGGCGAGACGATCGTCGACGCCGACTACCGTCTGTTCTACGTGCACCGCGGTATGGAGAAGGTCGCCGAGACGCGCCTGAACTATGACGCCGTGACGTTCCTCGCCGACCGCATCTGCGGCATCTGCGGCTGCGCCCACTCGGTGGCCTATGCCGAGGCCGTCGAGCGCGCCCAGGGCATCCATGTCCCGCCGCGCGCCCAGTACATCCGCGCCATCATGCTCGAGGTCGAGCGCCTGCACTCGCATCTGCTCAACATTGGCCTGGCGTCGCACTACACGGGCTTCGACTCCGGCTTCCAGCAGTTCTTCCGCGTCCGCGAGAAGTCCATGGACCTGGCCGAGAAGCTCTCCGGTCACCGCAAGACCTACGGTCTCAACGTGATCGGCGGCGTGCGTCGCGACATTTTGGCTGAGCAGAAGCTCTCCACGCTCACGACCATCCACCAGCTGCGCTCCGAGGTCCAGGAGCTCGTCGACGTCTTGCTCTCCACGCCCAACTTTATTGAGCGTACGAGTGGCATCGGCATCTTGGACCGCAAGATTGCACGCGACTTCTCGCCGGTCGGCCCGCTCATGCGTGGCTCGGGCTATGCCCGCGACGTGCGCTTCGACCATCCCTTCGACGGCTACGCCGATCCGGACGTTCAAAAGATGCACGCCGCCACGGCTGACACCTGCGATGCCTTCGGCCGTACCGCCGTTCGCATCCAGGAGGTCTACGATTCGATCGATATGATCGAGACCATGCTCGAGAACTGCCCGTCGGGCCCCATCCTCACCACGGATTGGGAGTACACCCCGCACAAGTACGCCATCGGCGCCACCGAGGCGCCGCGCGGCGAGGACGTGCACTGGGCCATGCTCGGCAACAACCAGAAGTGCTACCGCTGGCGCGCCAAGGCCGCCACGTACAGCAACTGGCCGGTCCTGCGCTACATGTTCCGCGGCAACACCGTGGGCGACGCGGCGCTGATCGTCGGCTCGCTCGACCCGTGCTACTCCTGCACCGACCGCGTGACGGTGACCGATGTCGCCGCCAAGCGCGACCACGTGCTCGACAAGGAGCAGTTCGAGAACGTCTGGCACGACAAGTCGCCGCTTGCGGGCGAGGGCACCATGGCCGCCCCGCTCGATGAGGAGGCGCTCTAATATGCTGAAGCTTTGGAAGGTTAACGCCAAGGCCGGCGACGCGACGGTCAAGTACCCGTTTGCGCCGTTCCCCACCAACAAGGACATGCGCGGCAAGCCCGAGCACAATGCCGAGCTCTGCATCGCCTGCGGTGCCTGCGGCGTGGCGTGCCCGGCCGATGCCATTCGCATGGACACCGACCTTGCGGCCGATACCATTACCTGGTCGATCGACTACGGTCGCTGCATCTTTTGCGGCCGTTGCGAGGAGGCCTGCCCCATGGAGGCCATCAAGCTCACCGAGGAGTTTGAGCTGGCCGTCATGAGCAAGGACGACCTCACCAGCAAGAGCGTCTACACGCTCGAGCACTGCTCGCGTTGCGGCAAGCCGTTTGCCCCGCACAAGGAAATCGACTACGCCAAGCGCCTGCTGCAAAAGGCCGGCGGTGCGGTAGCCGCGCAGGCTGCCCGTACCGTCGGTATGTGCCAGGAGTGCAAGCGCGAGCTCGACGCCCTGCGCGCCGCCTCGGCCGTAAAGACCGGCAACGCGCGCGGAATGGCTGCCAACGAGACGCTTGCGTCCGGCGAGCCCCAGGGCCCCGGCATGGAGTATCTGGGCGGCCACGGCGTGAACCCGGAGTATATCGACCGCGAGCTCAACCCCGATGCGCCCGAGATTCCCGCCGGTCCGGCGCCGGTCGAGGGCATCATCATGGATTTTGAAACGAAGGAGGAGTAACCATGGCCGAACCCACGCTTTTGCCCGAGCGGCTTCAGTACCGCCCGACCAAGATCGAGCTCGACGAGAGCATCGAGAAGGCCAAGGCGACCCTTCTTAAGAAGATCAAGCGCTCGGTGTATGTCTACCGTGTTGACTGCGGCGGCTGCAACGGCTGCGAGATCGAGATCTTCGGTTCCATCACGCCCGTCTTCGACGTCGAGCGCTTTGGCATCAAGGTCGTGCCCTCGCCCCGTCACGCCGACGTGCTGCTGTACACCGGTGCCGTGACGCGTGCCATGCGCATGCCGGCCCTGCGCGCCTTTGAGGCCGCACCCGATCCCAAGATCGTGGTGTCCTATGGCGCGTGCGGCTGCACCGGCGGCATCTTCTACGACAACTACTGCGTCTGGGGCGGCACGGATAAGATCCTGCCGGTCGACGTCTACATTCCCGGCTGCCCGCCCAGCCCTGCGCAGACCGTCTACGGCTTTGCCATGGCACTTGGCCTGCTGGACCAAAAGCTCCATGCCGAGACCACGGTGGAGGCCGCCGACGAGCAGGCCGATATCCTGCACCCCGGCGTGCCGTACAAGCTGCGTGTTGCCATCGAGCGCGAAGCTCGCGCCATGAGCGGCTACCGTTACGGCCGCGACTTGGCCAACGAGTTTATGGATACGCTCGAGGGCGCGCCCAAGGGCGATATCCGCGGCGCCATGGCGCTGCTCATCGACAAGCAGGACGATCCGCGCCGCGTCGAGGTGTACTCGGCGCTGCAGGATCTGGTGCTGGCCGGAGGTCGCTAGATGGAGCTCACGGACCGCTCTGGTTACTTCGCGGGCCCCGGTATGCTCGGCGGCTCCTTTGGCGATGCCTCGCGCGCAAGCGACGAGGCCGCCGAGGGCGTCGCCGACCCCTGCCTGGGCCATGCGCCCGACCAGGTGGTCTTTTACGAGCTCACGCGTAAGTTTGTGGAGACCGAGGAAGACGTTCCCCAGGAGGCCTGCGACGTGCTGTACTACACGCTCGCCGTGGGCCACCACACCGGCGTGCTCGACTGCTTTGAGCCGCGTCTGTCGGTGCCGGTGGATGTGTTCTATTCGCTCGTCGACGCGTTGCCGGAGGGGGAGGCCCGGACTAAGTTTGAGGCCATTCGCTTCTTTGGCGAGTGCCAGCTCGACAAGGCGGCGGTGCCGTCGCTGCTCGAGGCCTGCGACACATTACTCGACGAGCGCGGTTTTCGCGGGTCGGCCAAGGCCGGCATCTCGGTGTTCGACGACGACTTTGGCCTGCATGCCCAACAGGTCGCGTTTCTGATGAAGTTCCGCGATCTGGTTGAGCGCGTGCGCGATGTGTCGGGCGTGTATCTGACGGGAAGGTTGCAGTAATGGGTCGCGTTGTGGATGGTCGTGTGAACGGAGCCCCATTTGCGGGTATCGTGCTCACGGCGGGAAGCGTGCTGCGCGCCGACGATGCCGCCGGCCCCGTGCTCTCCAAAAAGATGGAGGACACGCCTATCGCCGGTTGGTACACCATCGACGGCGGTCAGACGCCCGAGGATGACATCATCGAGGTCAAGCGCGAGCGTCCGCCGCGCCTAGTGTTGGTCGATGCCGCCGACATGGCGCTGCCCGTCGGTGCCATCCGCCTGCTCGATAAGACCGACGTCGCGCGCAAGTCGATGTTCACCACGCATTCGCTTCCCTTGTCGATTCTGATCGAAGAGATTGAGCAATCGTGTGATGATATCGTCTTCGTCGGGATTCAGCCGGGCGACACGGAGTTCTACAACCCCATGTCCCCGGAAGTCTTTGAGGCCGTCGACGCCGTGTACGACGCCGTGGCCGCCAACGACTTTTCCCACTTTGTCCGCTTGGGGCAAGAGCAATAGGAGCGCTTGTTCCTGCTGATTAGGAAAGAAGTGATTGACATGGCAGATTCCAAGGTGGAGTACCCCTCTCCCGATTGCCTGGCGCCCGCCGCGATCGAGGCCAAGACCGAGGCCGCCGGCGTGACCAAGGCTAACCTGCCGGTCGCTAAGGCCTTTCTGTTGGCAATGTTCGCCGGCGCGTTTATCGCCTTCGGCGGCCTGTTCTTTACCGTGTTCTTGAGCGACAGCACGCTGGGCTGGGGCGCTCAGCGCGTCGTGGGCGGTCTGTGCTTTTGCCTGGGCCTGGTGCTCGTGCTGGTGTGCGGCGCCGAGCTGTTTACCGGCAATTCGCTTATGGTCTGCGCACTCAAGAGCAAAAAGATCACCCTGTTTCAGATGCTTAAGGCCTGGGTCGTCGTGTGGGTCGGCAATTTTGTCGGTGCCCTGTTCATCGTCTTTTTGGTGTACATGGCCGGCATTTACAAGCTCAACGGCGAGGCGGTCGCCAACTCCATGGTGAGCGTCGCCGCCGGCAAGGTGACGATCGACTGGGTGACGATTTTCTTCCGCGGTATCCTGTGCAACATCTTTGTGTGCCTGGCCGTGTGGATCGGTACCGCCGGCAAGACCGTGGTCGATAAGGTCGTGGGCATTCTGCTGCCCATCGCCGCCTTTGTGGCCTGCGGTTTTGAGCACTGCGTCGCCAACATGTACTTTTTGCCCATGGGCGCCGTGATGCACGCATGCGGCTACGGTGCCAAGGTCGCCGGCGCCGATGCGCTCAACGCCGCGGGCATTGCGTTTAACCTGTCCGCCGCCACGCTGGGCAACATCGTGGGCGGCGCGGTTCTGGTCGCGCTCGGCTACTGGTTTATCTACGCTAAGAAGTCCGAGGCGTAAGGTACCGTCTGTTTGACGTTGGGCCTCCCGCGGGGCGTTGCCGTGCGGGAGGCTATTTGGGTCTGGGGTTCGTTGTCGGGCTGTTGGCCTGTTGTGTTTGGCTGATGAAAGGGGTAATCGAGATGGCATCTGCTGTGAAGCGTGACGCTCGCGCCGTGGTGACCACATGCGGGGGATGCTATGCCGATTGCGCCTTTGCGGCCCATGTTAAGGATGGGCGTGTGGTGGCCGAGTTGCCGGTGCCGGGACATCCGTGCGCGGCGCGTGCCCTGTGCGCCCGCGGACGGCATCGCCTGGCAATGCCGTTTGACGAGCGCGATCGCATTGTGCATCCCATGCGCCGACGAACTGATGGCTCGGGGTTCGATGTGATTTCGTGGGACGAGGCGTTCGCGCAGATTGCAGCGCGCCTTGGGGGGATTGTCGACGGGCATGGTCCGCGTGCGCTGGGCATGACGCTCGGCGTTCCCTCGTTCGACCGCTACTGGGCCTATCGCCTTATGCATGCGTTGGGTTCGCCCAACGTGTACGGTGCCGACGGTGCCTGCGAGGTAAGCCGACTTACCGGTTGGGAGCACAGCCTGGGCTATAGCCCCGCCTCCGACCTGGCACATACCGATTGCATCATGTACCTGGGGCGTTCCATTGTCGATTCGTCGACGATGGGGGCCGTCGATGCGCTCAACGATGCACGCCGGCGCGGGGCGAAGATCATCGTGGTTGATCCCCGGCGCAGCGGCTCGGCCGCGCTTGCCGATCGCTGGCTCCGCGTGCGCCCGGGCTGTGACTTGGCGCTACTGTTGGGTATTGCCCACGTGTTGATTGCCGAGGGGCTGTACGATCACGAGTTCGTGGACCGCTATACCACGGGTTTTGACGAGCTGGCGCAGGCGGCCCGTGCTTGGGCGCCCGAGTGGGCCGAGTC
>CAJMRZ010000029.1 GCA_905215945.1 uncultured bacterium
CTGCCGCACCTCGCTCGCCGTATCGGCACTTAGAATTATGCGGTATTGCCTTAAAGTTTCTGCCTCCTTCTTTTCAAAGAAGGAACAAAAACCCCCGTAAACTCATTCCACCTTCAAAATCGTCACGCTGACGGGGGCGAGTTCGATGGCATTGCGGCAGGCGGGGCCAAAAGGTTCGGCGGCGGCACGGGTACCATCGCACAGATAGCGCCAGCTCCCGGCAGGCAGGGCCGCCCACTGGCGGGTGCGCTCCGGGTTATAATAAACCGCCAGCCGTCCTGGCAGGCTTTCGCCCCGGCGCTCTGGCACAAAGCCGATCAGCCACCCCGGCAGGGACAGAATGCAGGGTTCTGCATCCCCCGCCATACCGGAAAGCTCCGGATACGCCTTGCGGATTTCCAACAGTCCATGATAATACTGCACCAGCTCCTCCAGCTGGGCGGCGCGCGTCCAATCCAGGCGGTTCAGCTCCAGCGGGCCGCGGTAGGTGTTGTGGTCGCCATGCTTGGTGCGGGCAAACTCTTCGCCCCCCTGCATGAACGGCAGACCCTGGCAGGTCAGGTAAATACCCGCCGCCATGCGGTTCTGGGCCAGCAGATCGGCATCCGGCGCGGCATAATCCCCGCGGTGGGCCACGCATTTCAGCTTATCCCACAGGGTATAGTTATCATGAGCCGAAACATACTGCACCACCTGGCCCGGCGCCTGGGGCATAAAATCCGCCTGGCCGCCGCGCCACGCCGGGATAGAATGCAGCACTTGATACCCACAGTGCATATCGCCGTTGATGTAGCCTGCGCTGCCCGCATTGAACACCCCGCCCTTGATGGCATCGCGGGTGTTATCGCAGAAAAATCCAATGCGGCTGTCCAGCAGGCCCGCCGCCTGTTTGTTGGCGGGGATCGCGCCGTGTTCCATGCGGGTGCTGCCGCCCTGCCACGGTTCACCGTACATGAGGATATCTTCGCCGCCGGGCAGGGCATCCAGTGCGGCGCGGATTGCGTTCATGGTTTCCACATCGTGCAGAGCCATCAGGTCAAAGCGGAACCCGTCAATATGGTACTCTTTGGCCCAGTACACACAGGAATCCACCAGATACTTGCGCACCATCGTGCGCTCGCTGGCAAGGTCACACCCGCAGCCGGAGCCGTTGGTCAGGCTTCCGTTTTCCCACCGGCGGTTCCAGTAGCCGGGCACCGTGCGTTCCAGCCAGCTGTAGGAATAATAGGTATGATTATACACCACATCCATCACCACGCCCAGCCCGGCGCTGTGCAGGGCCTGGATCATAGCGCGGCATTCCCGCACGCGCACCTCGCCGTGGAACGCATCGGTGGCATAGCTGCCCTCCGGCAGGTTATAATTCAGCGGATCATATCCCCAGTTGTAGTCCTCGCCGCTCACTTCGTCCACCGTGGCAAAGTCAAAAATAGGCTGCAGCTGCACATGGGTCACACCCAGCCGCTTAAGGTAGTTCAGCCCGGTGGGGTGTACGCCGTCCCCGTTCAGGGTGGTGCCGTCCACCGTAAAACCCATAAACTTGCCGCGGTAAGCCTGCGGCACGCCGCTGGCCGGGTCGGCGATAAAATCCGCCACATGCACCTCCCACACGCTGCGGGCATGGGCGGGGATAGCCGGGCGTTCATCCTTCTGCCAGCCGTCCGGCACGGCGGCGGCCTGGTTCAGCACCATGCTGCGGGTGCCCCCTGCCCCGGCTGCGTGGGCGTAGGGGTCCGCTGTAACGGTGGAGGTTCCATCCGGGAACTGCAGCTCATACTGGTAATACTGCCCGGCCAGGTCACCCGCCAGTTTCAGGTACCAGGTGCCGCCCTCACTGCGCTGCATGGCCAGGGTGCCAAGGTCGGCAGCTTCCGGCTCTGCGTCCGTGCCCGTAGCAAAGCGGTGCAGCGCCGCGCTGCACGCCGTGGGGGCCCACAGGCGGAATGCCGTAGCGCTGCTGCGCCACACTGCACCAAGGTCATTTCCGGCATAAACCGGCAGCTGGGATGCCTGTGTTTCGTTCATGGGGATTCCTCCTACTGATATACCACAAAAAAGGCACAGCCTTTGCGGCTATGCCCAAAATGCTTACGCTATAATTTTAACAGGTCTGGCCCGCCAGTGCAAGGCTGAAATCAGCCGCGGTTTTCCATCGGCAGGTAATCTCTGGTTGCCATAACACTTTTGTACGCGGGGCGAATGATTTTATCCACATTGACCAGCTCTTCCATGCGGTGGGCGCTCCAACCGACCACACGAGCCACAGCGAACATGGGGGTATACAGTTCCACGGGGATGCCCAGCATGTTGTAGACAAAGCCGGAATAGAAGTCCACGTTGGTGGAAACGCCTTTATAGATATGGCGCTTTTCGGCAATCACCTGCGGGGCCAGGCGCTCCACCGTGTTGTAAAAGTCAAAGTCCGTCTTGCGGCCCTTGGCCATGGCCAGCTGCTGCACAAAGCTCTTGAACACCACCGCGCGCGGGTCCGACAGAGAGTAGACCGCATGGCCCATGCCGTACACAAGGCCCGTTTTGTCGAAGGCCTCCTTGCGCACGATCTTCGCCAGGTAGTCGGCCACCTGGCCCTCGTCTGACCAGTCGGCCACATGCTCCTTGATCTCCTGCTGCATGGCCAGCACCTGGTGGTTCGCGCCGCCGTGCTTCCAGCCCTTCAGCGAGCCGATGGCGCCGGCATACGTGGAGTACGGGTCGGTGTCGGACGAGGTCAGCACGCGCGTGGTGAACGTGGAGTTGTTGCCGCCGCCGTGCTCGGCATGCAGCATGAGCATCACGTCGAGCAGCATGGCTTCGTCGCGGGTGAACGCCATGCCGCCGCGCAACACCTGCAGGATGGTCTCAGCGGTGGAGAGGCCGGGTGTGGGGTGCGGTACATGAACCTCGGAGCCACGGCGCTTGGCGACCGAGGCCATATGCGCGAAGGCGGCGATGCGGGGGAGACGGGCGAGCATGGAGATGGCGACATCGATTTCGTGCTCGGGTGTAATGGCGTCGGGCTCGGCGTCGAAGGCGTAGAGCAGCAGCACGGCGCGCTGAAGCACATTCATGATGCTCGACGACACCGTGGTCATGGGGAACTCGCGGACGTACTCGTCGCTCAGGTGCCTAAAAGCGCCCAGACGTTCGCAAAAACCGTCAAGCTCTTCCTTGGTGGGCAGAGAGCCCGTGATGAGCAGGTAGGCGATCTCTTCGTAGCCATAGCGATCCTCGGCCTGGGCGTTGTTGACCAGGTCCTCGATGCTGTAGCCACGAAGCGTGAGTTTGCCCTGATCGGGCACGACCTTTCCGTCGACCTTGTTGTAGCCGTGCACGTCCGAGATGCGGGTAAGGCCCGCGACCACGCCCGAGCCGTCGGCATTGCGCAGGCCGCGCTTGACGTTGTGCTCCACGAACAGGCCCTCGTCGTACGGGGCGGTCGGCAGGCCGTGGTAGAGGTTTTCGCTTTCGGGCGAAATCTGACGGCTCGCCTCGTAATCCAGAACCAGGCGGCTCAGGTGATCGTCGAAGCGGTAGTAGATTTTCTTGGCGTCGTAGGCCATGCGCGCTCCTCTCCGGTCCGCTTTGGGGCGGCGCGCTTGGACGATATGACGTCAAGCTGCCCCGAGCGGCTTGTTCGCTACAGGCGGTACATAAAGTTAAAGACGTCCTCGCGCTGGATGGACACGTTGACGCCCGAAAGCTCGCCTGCCTCGGCCAAGGCCTTCTGCAGCTCGGCGAAGTCGAGCTTGGACTCGGCGGTGTCGGCCAGCATGGTCATGGTGAAGATGTCCTCGATAATGGACTGCGTAATGTCGCGGATGTCGACGT
This sequence comes from uncultured bacterium, assembly GCA_905215945.1. Taxonomy (GTDB): domain Bacteria; phylum Actinomycetota; class Coriobacteriia; order Coriobacteriales; family Coriobacteriaceae; genus Collinsella. Next base: position 3,829 of record CAJMRZ010000029.1, read on the forward strand.
TGGCCTCGCCCAGAACACGGGTGACGCCGGCGACGATACCGGGGCGGTTCTTGCCAAGGACGGTGATGACGATGCGGGAGGACGAGATCTCGGCCATGGGAAACCCTTTCGCGTGGTTGCGGCGCGCGGGGGCGCTCCGCTACGGTACAGTGTTCATCATTGTACCTGTCTGGCGCAAAAAAGGGGTCGCTCGCTGCGGCGTTACATGTCTGCAACATGAGCGTGAGGGGGCAGGCCGCATGGGGAAGAGCCGTCTGGCGCGCGTCCAGCTCGTGTTGGGTTGATTTCCGAACTCAGCCGAACACATCGAGCGGATAGGCCGTTCCCGCAGTCAGCCGAACGCCTCCGACCGCTGATTCCAAACTGAAAACGGGGGGTATCCCCCACTATTCGGTAGGGGATACCGCTCCGCGGCGCATGCCGCGGGCGGCGCCCCTATCGGACCACCGTGACCTCAGTTGGGATGGGCCCAGCACCGCGGCGCACTCGGTGGGGTAGAGCCGACTGATCGTCTTCACGTCGCGTATGACGATATTTCGGTCGTCCGGCTCGGTGACGCCGTAGCCGAACGCCTGGAGCGTCTCGATGGACTCCTGGATTCTCTGCTGGAACATGGGTCCCGGATCGACCCTCGGCCCGAGGTACCCGCGCCAGAGGCACGGCGAGACGCGCAGCATGTTATGGATTTTGGAGATTGGCTCGATGTCGGCGTAGACGTTGAGCGTCGCCATGGCGTCCTTGTGCCCGAGGATCGATTGGAGCGCCTTGATATCGCCGCCCTGGCGGATCCACTGCGTGGCGAACGTGTGGCGCAGGCCGTGGAACGTGATCAGCTCGTCGTTGGTGCCCATGAGGCCGTTGGTCTCCGAGAACGTCTTGAACGCCCTGCGGATATAGCTTGTCGTCGCGAAGGTCGCGCCCGGCTCCGACAGGATGTAGCAGTTCCCGATCTCGACCGCCCCGGTAAGGTTGCGCGAGCGCAGCTTCCCGCGGTCGATCTCGTGGATCTCCTTCAGGAAGGGGAGCAGGCCGACCGGGTCGATGGGGATGCCCCTGGCGTCATGGGTCTTGGTGTCCTTGATGAACGAACCCATCCCCTTCGCGTACGCCACCGAGTGCCTGATCGAGATCAGGCCCGTCTCGAAATCCACATCGCACCACCGAAGGCCGCAGACCTCGCCGATTCGCATCCCCGTGTGCAGGGCGAGTACGACCGCCCTCTAATCCTCGGCGGACCAATCGAGTCCGAACTCCTTTCGGGCGTCCTCTTCGCTCATGACTTCGAGAAGGTCTCCGGGTTGGCAACGAAGGGCGAGGCATAGCTGCTCGAGCGTGTTGAAGCGAATGCCGCGAATATGCCCCTTTTTAATACGGGACAGGTTCACGGGCGTGGTTCCAATCCTTTCGGCAAGTTCGTTCGAGGAAATCTTTCGCTCGGCCATGATCTTGTCGAGGCGAACAATTACGGGCATGGCGTTTCCTTACGCAATCTCGTCGGAGTCGAGGTACAGCTCTCGGGCGTACAAGAAGAGCTGGGAAAGCATGAACAGGACGATGCCGAGAACCAGAGAGGTCCAGTCGAATGATGAAGCGATCTCTTGGGCGCCGACGGCCCCCTCGCCGCCAAACATCGAAACGGAGGTTTCGAGTGAGCCGGCGTAGAGGCTGGTGGCAGCTTGAACAACGAAGAGAATGCCGAGCACCTTCAAGCATGTCGCAGACCCTTTCTTGAAGGGGTCTCCGTTCTTGATCGTCCACACGAGAACGGCGCTGAGGATGGTCGTAGCGATACCGATGACGGCAGGGGCCAATGTCGAGATCGCAAGGGCTGGATACGCGGGGGAGTCTGCAATTACAGGGTTGTCGAGCACTTCGATTGCTGGCTTTAAGGAGAACGCCACTTGTGCGATGGCGGTGACGCAAAGGGCCGCAGAGGCTATCGCACATGCGATGCGGAAGGAATGAAGCCGGGGAGTGCGATTGTCGGAACTCATAATAACCTCCGAAGAATTTAAAAAACTCAGGTTACTTTTTAACAGTTTATGTTAAATTGACTTTGCCGGCAAGTAATCACAGCATGCTGCAACCGAAACCCCTCTAGATTGGAGAGGATTATGTTCAGTACTGTTAAGTCGTGTAAGCTCTTGGTTTTCCTCGGCCTCGCTCTTTGTCTGTTGCTGCCGGGAGCCCCCGCTTTTGCGGATACCCCGATGCCTCCTTCCCAGGAGAGCAGCCAGTGTGCCCTCGTTGAGCCCCTCGGGTATACGGACGACGTCGTCGATACCTACTGGAGCTACAGCTGTCCTCGCGGCGGAAGCGGGCACAGCATCTCGATGTTCAACATCTCTTACAAGACGATCTCCTACCGAAATGGCTATCGCCGATCCGCGCATCATAGGGAATCCCGCCTCGCTGCAATGTGTTCCTGTGGTGTTCTTGGCACAACTGATAAATGGCAATTTGTCTATAGCACCTACTAGATGCGAGGAGGGGCCGAGCATTTTGTTCGGCCCCTCTGTTCCGACTGGATGAGGTCAAGGTTGGCGATGAATATGCTCAAAATCTCGAAGGCAATCTTTAGGTCGCTCCTCTCCTCCAGGTCGCTCTGTGTTGCCGTTGTTGCGTTGATGGTTCTTTGTGCTTTGCCCGTCTTCAGGAGCGCGGCTGGCATCGACGGACGGGTTGAATACCTCGAGTCGGGAATAACCCGTGTTGAGCAGGAATTGTCAGCATCCTATGCGGATGCGCTTGTGAATGCGGGGGAGGAGGGCGTCTATACCTCTTCATCAAGCATGCCCGCGCTTCTGTACCCTCTTGCCGCGGGGCGTCTTGTCTTGGCGCCGCTCTCTCCTCTGCTTCCGTTTCTGCAGGTATCGGATGGAGCGTACTCCTTTTATGACGGATCGAAGGAGTACTTGCTATGGGCCGCAACGGCCGTTGCTGTTTCGTTCCTTGCCGCGCGTCTTAACAAACGTGAAAAACTCATCATCCAGGCACCGATGGGTGAGCTGGGCAGGCTTGTTGCATCGAGCGTATGGGCGAGTGTTTTTGCGATGCTTGCCGTCTTCGCCGTCAATCTTCCAGGGATAATCGCCGCACTTGTGAAGAATGGCCCGGGCTCGCTGTTCTATCCGATAGGCTACGTTCAATATGCGACTCCGGTTATCAAACCGGCTTGGCTGGTGTTCGCACAGACGGCCATCTTGCAATTCTTGGTGGCGGCGTTCATCTCGCTCGTCGTTCACCTTGCCGTGAAGATTGCCAATAACCCTACGCTTGGAATCGTGTTCGTATGTGCCCTGATGGGGGTGACGATGGTTCCCGGGTATTACGGAAGATCCATCGCTTTACGTGAGTTCGCCCTGTTGAATCCCCTTTCGTATGCGAACACCGAGCTGACCGTCGGCGCCTATAGCCCGTACCCGACAACGCAGATAGTGAATCTGCCCGGACTTTGCTTCGGGCGTGGCGCGATTACCCTCGTATGCGCAATCGGGATCGAGGTGCTGGCAATTAGCCTGCTTTGCGTTGCTGGAAAGAGCGGCTGCGCGCGCCCGATGCCCCCGATTTGTCTTGAGAGAGGTTCCTTCACCGCATCGAGAACGGCAACTCGTTCGAGCGCTTGTGCCTTCGCCGTTGCATACGTAAGAACGATGGGGAAACTGCTCCTGCATTCTCCTGTCATCGCCGTGTGCGCGATTGCAATGTCGACGACGATGCTGGTCCCAGCCCTGGTCGAGGTGTTTCCTGACGCTGATGCCGCTTCCGCCGGTCGGTATAGGGATGGCGAGCTCCGTTCAATAGACCGGTATCTAGAGCAGGACGCTGCGAATATGGACGTCGAGGGCAAGACGGCCCTGGAAGACATGCGAGGTGCCCTTTCGGGTTTCGTGTACGCGCCTACGCCTGCGGAGGGATTTCAGAGCCTTGCGACGTACGAGCGCGCTCGAGGCGAGCTGGGCGCGGCAGATGCGACCCTCCTGCAATCGATCGGAATCGAGCCGGAGACTCCTTCTCGTGCGGAGGCGCGCGCCCTTCTGCTCGAGTCGATCGCGAGCTTGCCGGACCCCAAGGTTTACGAGTTAAGTACGAAGATGCCCCCATTAATCCTCCTTTCCTATCTCCAGGCAGCGCTTCCTTCCTTGTTTTGGCTGTTGCCCGTGGTTGTCACATCGCTTGCGTGCATCCACCTGCAGTGTCGTTCCCTTCTGGTTCTCCAAGTCCCCGCAACAGCGCATGTGCGTTTTCTGACGGTCGTTGCGCTGTCTCTCCTGCTTGGCTTGGCGCTGCTTTTGGTGTCGATGGTTCCCGCTGCGGTTGTGTCCTTGATTAAGAACGGTGCGGGTGGATCGGAGTATCCCGTCGCTCTCATTCGGGCGGGAGCTTCGACAACGTCCATGGTGGGGGAGGCGGTGTTGTGCAGTATTCCGTTGCTGGTCATGGCATACGGCGTGATTTCCGTCGTCGCTGCGTTGACAGCAGCGATTAGCCGCAACCCCGTTGTCACCGGAGTGGTTTGCGCGGTTCTCCTGGTGTTGGGTTCGTTGAGCGCTCATGTTGAAAGTGCGGGCATGGGCGTCGCGCTGCTGGCTCCATTCGCCTCGTTTGATCCCGCTTCCCAGGTGGGGACGATTGGGTTCCTTGGGCGAGGGACGAACGCGATGCCTTTTGGAGAGGTCGTCGGCGCATCGGGCGCTCTGCTGGTGGTTTTGGGCGCCGTATCTCCGTTGGTGGCGCGCCTGGGTGTTCCAAAGATTGAAAGGGGACGGTCTCGATGATTGGCCTTCAAACGCTGACGATCTCTTATGGAAAGAAGGTGCTCGTAGATTCGGTGGACGCTGAGTTTGCCCCGGGTACGGTCTACGGTCTCGTCGCTCCGAACGGGCATGGAAAGACGACGTTGCTGCGTGCGATGGCAGGTTTGCCGGGTCCTCGCGTGGACGGGAGCATCGTTCTGGATGAGGTGCAGGGTACGGGTGCGAGAGAGGTCCGTTCTATGATCTTCTATGCACCTGGTGAGGGGACGCTGCTGTATCCCGGATTGCGTGCGGAAGATCACCTCAAGATGGTTTGCGATATGTGGCCGCATGCTCGCGATATCGAAGAGATAGTGGAACAAACGCAGATAGGCGAGTTCGCGAAGATGAGGATCCGCACTCTGAGCCAGGGCATGAAGCAGCAGCTTACCCTGGCGATTGCGTATGCGACGGGCGCGCGGTACCTTCTATTAGATGAGCCCATGAACGCGCTCGACCCCAGCAGGGTGGACTTGCATTCCGAGATTCTCAGGAAGCTGGCCGATTCTGGTACGTGCATCATCATGTCATCCCACATCTTGGATTCGGTCGATAGGCTGTGCGATGAGATTCTGTTTTTGAAGGATGGGAGGCTCATTAGAAGCATTCCGCAAGATGATGCTGCGCCGAAGTCTCCTGGATCCCATTTCGCAAAGCCTGCCGGACGCGCCGAGGGTGCGCTAAGCACGTATCGGCGACTCTACGAAAAGGGCGGGTAGAAATGCAAGTTAAAAATCTATGTGGCCAATGTGATACCGTTGAACCAGCGTATCGATACCGCTCAGCCATTCGCCTCGCCCCCGTCGCACGCATCTTCATTCGGGCTGTCATTATTAATCTAACGATGCTTTGAGAAATGTAGGTGCTTCTAAATGTGCTGTCGACTTCTTCTCAAACTAATCCTAAGAGACAGGGCCGTATGGATTTGTACGCTCGTTCTCGCTGCAGCCTTCTCCATCCCCATTGCGTTCAATTCACCCATCTACGGACCCTTCTTCATGAAGCAGGGCATGCAGGGCTTCGTCGACGCATTCAATACGCGCGCGCCCCAGGCCAGCGGCACAGACCTATCGCCAGAGCAGCAAGATGACGCTGAGCTTGCAAGATACGCGAACGCCGCCCTCGCCGCTCAAACCGACGCCGCCTTTCTCGACTCTGCCGAGAGCTACTACGCGCTCATGGACGAAGGCTTCCAATCCGGGTCCATCGTGGGAGACCGAGAGACCAATGACGCAGACCTCGCGTATTGCCGCGCTCTGAGCAGCTCCGGCATCACGGATATCCCAGCCTCCGCAAACGACCTGCCATTCCTTTCCTTCCTGCCTTACGCCATTGCCCAGGCGCCGTCTTTCCTTCCCTTCATCCCCTTCCTTCTCTCGTCGATACTCGTGCTCGGCGCCACAAGGCCTGCGACCCTGGCGGCAAAGGCGCCCGTGCCCAAATTCCGGCGCCTTATCCAGATCGTGTTTTCGATAATCGCCGCGGGGACCGCGATGCTCCTCGCCGGCCTTGCACCCGGGGGCATTTACGCCTTGGCCCTAAACGGCTTCGGGCAAACTGGGTACCCGATCGCCTTCTTCCATGACGGCGTGCTTGCCACCACGACCGCGGGAGACGTCTTCACGACCCTGCTTCTCGCGCTGCTTGCGGGCGGAACCTTGATATCCGTTTGCTCCGTCGTCCTATCGACCGCAACGAGGCGCGTCTTCGCAGGCCCCCTTGCCTCCGCGCTGCTTGTCGCGGCCCCGGCATTCCCGTTACTGTCCGATTCGGCACTGGGGCATAACGCCGCGCTCAATCTCCTGCCGCTGGCCGTATTCTCGCCTATCGAGGCAACGGGTTACGTAGGATGCTTCCCGACAGAATTCATTGGCTCCGGTTCAGGCAGCGCATCGATGCTTGCCGTGGCCCTGATATACGTCGCGGTCCTTTTTGCGGTCGGCGCCGTTGCGACACGTTCGCCCAAACAGCCTGGACCCGCGAAAAAGCACCATGGGCTCGAGCTTCTGGACGCGAGCGTGGGATACGGAAGCACGACGATACTTTCAATCGGGTCGCTTTTCCTGAGCCCGGGAACGGCGGCGGGCCTCGTTGCTCCCAACGGCTCGGGGAAAACCACCCTTCTTGAAGCGCTGTCGGGCCAATTTCCCACCCGCATCCGCTCGGGAAGCCTGGCGGCAGACGGAATCTGCCAACGTCGATCAGCCGAATTCGCAGAACTCGTCTACCTGAGCTCTTCAGGCGACACGGATCTCTATCCCACGCTATCAGCCCTCGAGCACCTCTCTTTCGTTAGGGAGGCGTGGAAATCGGCCACCGACATCGACTCGCTCTGCAGCTCCCTCGGAATCTCCCCATATCTCGACAAGCCGACCCGTAAACTCTCGACAGGAATGAAGCAGCAGGTAAAGCTTGCCATGGCGATATCGACCGGTTGCCCGTACCTCATCCTCGATGAACCGCTGAACGGCCTCGATCCGGGAAAGCGGAAAACCTCCTGCGACGCGATGCGCAGCGAGGTGGCGCGGGGACGAAGCGTGCTCATTTCAAGCCATCTGCTCGACGACCTGGCAGACCTCACCAACTCGTTCTACTTCATCGAGGCCGGCACGCTCGTGGAAAAGATCAAGTCGTCCTCGCAAACACTCAAGCAGGAATACCTCGATACATACGAAGGAGGTGAATGACATGATAGGCAAGAGCTATGCAAAGATAGCGATTGTTGGCTTTGCACTTTGTCTTGCAATGGTGCTATGTGCATCATTTGCGAGGTTTAGGTCCGAGCAGTCGTTCATCGATGGCGCTGAAAACGGTTTTGGCATAGATGGGATGTATGTCAACGATGGCGCGACCAAGCCGTCTATGGCGATTCTTGCAGGTGAAGATATGGAATGGCAAATCTGTAATGACGATGGCTCTTGTCTGAGTGGTCGTTTGGCCGCAACGAGCGACCCGAACTCGTTCGATCTTCTCGACAATGATGGAGCGGATTGCGGTTCTGTTCACCTTTCATATGCATCGCGAGACGGGATGGACGGCATTCTCTACGTCTCCCACGAGACTGGCGATTTCAAGATGCGTAGGACTAACCGAGTGCCGGCTTTTTTCGAGGAGTGAGAATTCCCGTCGGTCTGCCGATTAGGCCGCCGGGGTATCGAACCCCGCATTCATCCGTACACACGGATGAATGCGGGAAGTGTCCGGATGAAGTTGATAATCAAGGAAACAAAGCCGTTCTGCCTGGGACGGCTTTGGCCTGGACTTTAACTACAACATCGCAATCGACACTTATCAGCTCGCGCAACGCGCATGGCCAAATCTCGAACGCTGG
>CAJMRZ010000030.1 GCA_905215945.1 uncultured bacterium
CCGCCAGCCTCTACTCGCACTTTACCTTCGAGCGCGCCGACAAGCTCACCATCACGGGCTGCCCCGAGGAGTTCCAAAACGAGAATAACCTGGTCTACGTAAGCTTTGTCGATGCGCTGGCCGCATGGGGCGAGCCGGCCTTCCCCGTCGCTATCGACATCCAGACCGACGTGCCCGTCGCCCGCGGCCTGGGCTCAAGCTCCACCTGCGTCGTCGCCGGCATTATGGCCGCCGCCGCACTGACAGGCCACACCGTCGACCGCGCCGAGCTGGTTCGCATTGCCACCGAAGTCGAGGGCCATCCCGATAACGTCGCCCCCGCTATCCTGGGCGGCGCCGTCTGTTCCTTTACGCCGACCGATTCGCTCCCCCAGTGCCTGCGCTACGAGGTGAGCGATCGTTTGCGTTTTATTACCGTGATTCCGCCCTACGAGGTACACACGAGCGAGGCGCGCAAGGTCGTGCCGCAGGAGATTCCGCTCTCCACCGCCGTGTGGCAGATGGGCCGCATCGCCGGTATGACGCGCGGCTTGGAGACTGGTGACCTCGACCTGATTGCCGCCGCCAATGACGACCGCATTCAGGAGCCCTATCGTCGCCGCCTGATTCCCGACTACAACGCCGTGCGCGACACCTGCCTTAACGGCGGCGCTAAAACCATCTGGATTAGCGGCTCGGGCTCGACCCTTATGGCTGTGACCGACGACACCATCGTGGCAAAGTTCCTGCAGGTCAAGCTGCGTGAGCAGTTCCCCAAGTGTGACACGCATATCCTCACGTGCGACACGGAAGGCGCTCAAATCGAGTACCTGTAGACATCGCCGATCGGTCTGTCCGGGCCACCCAGGGGCATCCCCTTAAAAACGTCCTCGCACTTGAGGCCCACTTATCCTGCTCCTTCGGAGCTGCGGATAAGCGGGCCTCGTGCTGCGGAATGTTTTTAAGGGGATGCCCCTGGGTGGCCCTATGGCAACGTAGCTAGCGATGTCTACAGGGACCCACGCTTTGAAGGGGCGCCAGGCTGAAATCATGGCCTTTTATTGATAGGGGCTCTTGCTAGGCTGGGGCACTTATTAGAGGCAGGCTTCGGCGATGCGGCGCTTGAGTTCGTCGATGCCGGTACCGGTCTGGGAGCTTGTGATGATCACGTTCTCGGCCGGGACGTTGAGCTGCTTTTTGATGGCTGCTGCTTGGCGGGCCTGCTGGGTGCGGCTGAGTTTGTCGGCCTTGGTGAGGCAGACGATAAAGTTGAACTCGTTGCCCTGTAGGTAGTCGATCATGTCGTGGTCGAGCTTGCTGGGGTCGTGACGAATGTCCACCAACGAGACGACCAAGTTAAAGCTGCGCTCGGAGTCGAAAAAGTCGCCGATAAGCTCGGCCCAGCGGTCGCGCTCGGCCTTGGAGCGACGGGCGAAACCGTAACCCGGCAGGTCCACGAAATGCACGTCATCGGCCTCAAAGAAGTTGATGTTGCTCGTCTTGCCCGGCGTACTGGAAACCTTGACCAGGTTCTTGCGGCCAAAGAGCTTGTTCATGATGGACGACTTGCCCACGTTGGAGCGGCCGACAAAGCTCACCTCGGGGCAGGTGGACTCGGGGATCTGCGAAACCTTGCCGTAGCTGGCGACGAACTTGGCAAGCTGATAGTTAATGGAATCGGCCATGGACACTCCTTGGTCGTAGGTTCTTACAAATAGACGCGCTATTGCGCAGCGGCAATGCGGCGGACGATATCGAGCGTGATGTCACTTGCGACACGCGCGTACTCGAACAGATCGAACTCGCGCTCGCAAATTGCATCGTACGCCTCGTCACAATTATCGCTGATAGCGCGCAACACCAGGCAATCGACACCATTTTTGGTTGCGACATGGGCAATTGCCGCGCCCTCCATGCCGACACAATCGGCATGCGTCGCCTCGATAGCGTCGTTGCGCATGGTGGCGCCCGTCACAAAGCGGTTACCCGTGGCAATCGTGCCGACCAGGAACTGCTTGGTGCCCTCATTCGAAGCGACTGCATTTGTCGAAGCGTCAACAAACCCACGCTCAGCAAGCACTTCGGCGGCAATATCGACCAGCGCGGGCGTCGAGCCAAACTCCTCGAGCCCCGGTGCGGACTCGGCGATAAGCGCGGTATCGGTATCCAGATAGCGCAGGCGTTTGCCAATGACCACGTCGTCGATATGGAGCTTGGGGTTCAAACCGCCCGCAATGCCCGAAAACACAACAGCCTGCGGAGCATACTTGCTAATGAGGTGCTGTGTTGCAGCGGCGGCGTTCACCGTGCCCATGCCCGCCGTTGTGGCGACAATCATCATGCCGTCGAGCTCACCGCTCACAACGGTCAAGCCTGCCTCCCGTGCCTCGCAAACGTCGCTCAGCTCTTCCTTAATCTGCATGATCTCTTTTTCGAGCGCACCGATAATCGCAATGGTAGCCATGCCATTCCCCAAACCTATTCGAAATTCTCAACCACGGTATGGTACCAGCATTTTGTTTGACCTCGTCAAACGAACACGCTAAGCCAGTGCAGCTCGCGTATCAAACAGAGCCTTTGCAATCGCGGCCGTAACCTCGCTCGAGCGGTCGCTCCACGGCATCGATGTCATGATACCCATGACATAGGTACAGCCATCGATGTCGATAAGGCCCGCATCGCATGTCGAGTAGTAACCATCCTCGCTAATCCAGCCTGCCTTGTTGCGCACCAAAACCTGCTCGTCCGCAATGCCATCGCGAATAAACGAGCGCGATGTTGATGCCAGAAGGCCCGACAACCACTGTGAAGTCTCGGTATCCATGCTCAGATACTCGCTCATCTCACGCCATAACCTCGCAGAAGTGCGCGGGCAGTAGGTCGGAAAATCACTCATCGGATTCAGTGCCGTTTCGTCATCAACACCCAGATTGGCAATCCAATCCTCATAGCCATCATGGTCAAACGCCGCGCGTAACGCGATAAACGAATCGTTGTCCGAGTTGACGACCGCGGCCTCGATAAGGTCACGCACTGTCTGCCAGCCCATGCTGTAACCACCATACGTGGCTAAAGGCCCATCGAGCGACACCTGCCCCGATTCGACCAACATCTCGCAAATATAGAGTGCATACAGCGCCTTATAACTGCTCGCTCCATACACCTCAACATCGGCGTTATACGTCACGCCCCTACCACTCGATAGGTCGTAGAACACTACACCCACGTCGCCCAGCTCCTGCGCCCGACACAGGGCATCCTGGAGCGAGGCAAGGCTCTCATCCTCCAAGGCAGGAGTCTTGTTATCCACCAACGAGAAGGTCCGAACGGTATCACCCGAAGGGATATCGTTGAAGTCCGCCTTCGAAAGTCTCGTCTTGAGATCTGCCGTCGACAGAGCTTGATCTGCCGACGCTTTGGACTTTGAAACCTTCTCGTTTTGCAGCTGTACCGTTGACGCATCTGGGCGCCCCGTTCGCTCCGAGGCGTAGGTTTTAACGGTAATTCCGAGGATAATAACCGCCGACGTTAGCATCCCAATAGCGGCAATCTTCCTCACGCGGATGCGAGCGCCGGCAAGGCCACGCGAAGACGTGCCCTTCGTCTTATATCTGCTGCCATGCTGCGGCACATACTCGTCCCGCGATGCGATGTTTCGCACGTGGTCTCCTGACTGCCACCGTTTATATACGAGCAGCATGATACCGAGCAGGCATTTCTTTCCAAAGATATTCAGCAGCGTTTAAGGTGTCTTTAAAGAAACCACAAGCGTATTTATCCAAATGGCACGATTCTGTTGCGCATCTCTACCCAAAACGAAGTTGCGGTGAAATGGTTCCTGTTTGGGCGACATGGGCCTAAAAACAAGAACTATTCCACCGCAACTCAGCTGGGAACGAGGGGATATGAGGGCTATGGCATGCTATCCGATAGCGTTTTTGAGCTCCGCACGGCGCTTTTTCATACCGGCCATAACGGCATTGCGCAGCTCGGGCATGCGCGCGGTATCCATCTGGGGCACGCCCTCGAGCTTATAGGGAATGCCCAGTTGCTCGTACTTGACGACACCCATCGTGTGATACGGCAGCATTTCCAGGCCCACCACGTTGTGCCATGGAGCGATGAGGCGACCGAGCTTCTCGCACTCCTCCGCCGTGTCGGTAATGCCCGGCACAACCACGTGGCGGATAACGACCTTGATATTGCGACGTGCAAGCTCATCGCCAAACGCCAGGATGCGTGCGGGATCACAACCGGTCAGCTTTTTATGCTCGACCGGGTCGGCATGCTTAATATCGAGCAGTACCATGTCGGTCTCGTTGAGCACGGCATCGAACTTCTCGGGATGCTGAGGGTCGAAGGCGTAGCCACAGCTATCCAGGCAGGTATGCACACGACCATCGGGGTTGTTGTGCATTGCACGGAACAGGTCGGCCAAAAACTCGGGCTGCAGAAGCGGCTCGCCGCCCGAAACGGTAATGCCACCGCTGCGGTAAAACTCATGGTTGCTCTGGAACTCGTCCATCAGATGCTCGACGGTCACCATGGTGCCGCCGTTAACCGACCAGGTATCGGGATTGTGGCAATACGCGCAGCGCATGGGACAGCCTTGGACAAACACTACGAAGCGGATGCCGGGACCGTCAACCGTACCCATCGTCTCGATCGAATGTACGCGGCCCAGGGCAAACGCGGAGTCCTCGGGACGAGCGTCCACACCCTCGAGCGTCATCTCAGCCATTCCCGCTACCTTGCCTCTCATTGGTTTTAGTTACATAAATGCCAGAGTCATTCTAGCCCATATGCATGATGGCGAAACGGTTTAGCGGTCAATTGGGTTGCCTATTTGACCCTACGCAAAAGCGGCGGGAAGATTGTCTCAACCCGCCCGCCGCCGAGGCAATAGAAATCGATAGACTCCAGGCCTTACGCCTTAAGCGTGAGCACCGCGCCGAAGGCGGTCGGGCCGCAATGGCTCGAGATGACGCCGCCGACCTGAGTCCAGGTAATGTCCTTAAAGCCAAGATCGTGTGCATAGACTTCCATGTCGTCGCGCAGCTCCTCGGAAAGACCTACCGAATACGCCAGGCCAATGTGCGAGTAGTCAATCTCGCCCTTGGCAACCATGTGATCAATAAAGGCGCGGGCGCACTTGAGCATAGAGCCGCGGAACTTCTTGGTTGCCACGAACTTGCCGCCCGTCACCTCAATGCAGGGCTTAATCTTGAGCAGGTGGGCGCCCAGGAACGCGACGTTGGACAAGCGACCGCCCGCCTTAAGGAAGGCAAGGTCCGTAGGAACAAAGCCCAACAGCACGCGGTCCATGACGGAGTTCGCGAAGGCGAAGATCTCGTCGACGGTGGCATCGGGGTGAGCCTCGATGTATTTGGCGGTCTCGACGACAACAAGCGACTGGCCTACCGAGACAAAGCGCGTGTCCATGGAGAACACGTAGTCGCGCCCCTGGGCCGCAATCTTTGAGGACTGATGCGAACAGGTCGTGGCCTCGGAATATGCAAGATGCAAAATAGTCGCGTCGGGCTGCTCAGCGTGAATGCGGTCGTACACGTGAGCAAAATCCGCAGGCGCGCAGCCACTAGTCTTGGGCATTACGCCAAACTCGTTGCAGCGTGAATAAATCTCGAGCGGATCGATCGAGCCGTCCTCGACGGTCTCGTCACCAATCGTGACATGCATGGGCACGCGCACGATGCCGTAGCGCTCGCAGAGCTCCGGCGTCACATCCGACCCAGACTCGACCACGATTACGTACTTGCCCATTAATATCACGACCCATCTCGACATTGGCTTTTCAATACATGGCACGCACCGCCGCACTGTTGCACAACGGCGTCCAAGCGCCAAAGAGACGCCGCCCCTTGCACACAACAAAGGACAGCGTCTCCCTGGAAAACTCCGTGCTTATCTGAGATTCTACACGGTTTATTAAGGAGTGTTACTTATTCCGCAAACGGTAGCTATACGCGATGAACGGTAGTTCGCTGCAGCAACTGCGACACATTCCGCCCAGCAAGTCCAATCGCGCTCCACACACGGTTAATGCGCGAGGCGGTAGAAATCCATCGACGCCGCACCCTCGGCATGCAACCCCATCGCCGGAACCGCCGGCGAATAGGTACGGCTCGTAAGTGCCGCCTCGCCGCCATTTGCAAAAATCTCGACCATCGTAGTGTCCGAAAGCACGCGCAGGTCGCGAAGCTCGCTGAGCTCGATCGACCTCTGGTCGCGCCCATAGCCTTCGTCACCCATGTCGAGGGTAAGCATCCCGTCTGCATAGCGCACAAAGACACCCTTGCGGATTTCGAGCTCGATCACCTGGGCGCCCTCACAGGAAACCACAAGATCAAACAGGCGGCCCGGCTCCTCAACGGTTTCACCGCCTGTCGCGCAAACGCAGTCGCCGCGCATCCTCTCAATCTCGTGCACCGGCTGCTGACAGAGCTTACCATCGCGCATGCTCAGTTCTCTCGGCACCGTCAACGCGCACTGCCACCCGCGTGCCACCGTCGGGCTTTTTGCCGTCGCATCGGGGCAACCCGACCACCCGATCATCAAACGCCGACCCGCAGCATCCTCAAAAGACTGCGGTGCGTAGAAATCAAAGCCGGCATCGACCATCGGGGGCATGCCCTGCCCGGCGATCTTAAAACTCGGCGCCTCCCAATCGGCCTCGATGGGAAACCACACGCACTGGTGCGGATTGCGGTAACGCCATCCATCGGCGGACACACCCTGCGGACAGCAAACGAGAATAAGCTCACCATCGAGCTCAAACAGATCGGGGCACTCCCACATAAAGCCAAACTTCTCGCCCAACTCAATGCGCGTCGCATAGCTCCAGTCCTCTAGATCGCTCGAGGTATAGACAAGCACGCAGCCGCGGTCGTCTTTCGTACGAGCGCCCAGAACCATGTAGTAGATACCATCGTGTTCAAGGATTTTGGGATCACGCACGTGCGTACCGATATCGTCGGGGTAATCGACCGGCCCAACAGCTATGCGCTTCTCGCCCAATTCGTCGGGGTTCTCGGCAACCACATGAATCTGGTTTTGCTCACGGCCCGTCAACACGTAGTCGTAATCATCGCGGTCAAAATGCTTGACGTTGCCGGTATAGAAGTAGTGAATCTTGCCGTCGTGTACAAAGGCAGAAC
Source organism: uncultured bacterium (assembly GCA_905215945.1). GTDB lineage: Bacteria > Actinomycetota > Coriobacteriia > Coriobacteriales > Coriobacteriaceae > Collinsella. The sequence continues at coordinate 7,155 of CAJMRZ010000030.1, forward strand.
CAGAATACGCTCCGCTCGAATCCAAATCGGAATCGGGGAACAGCACAGGGCCGCGATTCTCGTACGTCACAAAATCCTTTGTTGTCAGATGATTCCAAATCACTGGACCGCCATGCGCAGCATCGAATGGATCGTATTGGTGATAGATGTGATACGTATCACCGATCTGCACCAAACCGTTGGGGTCGTTGAGCCAGCCAAGCTCAGGCTCCACATGGAACAGGAGCCTATCGGGGTCGGACGCGATGCGACCCGCCGTCTCATCCTGTCCGGCACGCCACTGCTCATAGTCCGCGCGTGTCACCTTATTTTTTTGATTAAACATCGCCGTTGACTTTCTCGTCTATGGGAAAGGACGCTCGACTCACACGAGCCGAACGCCCTTCCCCAAATGGACTTATCCGCACATTACGCTGAACGGCTCAACTAGAAGCTAACGTCGAAGCCAGCGCCAGCGCCCTCTTCATCGGTGGTCGGCACGCCCTTTGCCTTGTTGTAGGCAAAGATCAAGACGATTGGCACGATGAAGGCGATGAGATTGCCAGCCACATACCACACGAGCGTCTCGGGCGTAACGATGAGCAGGCCAAGCACGCCGGTCAGACCCTGACCGATGGCGCGCACCTCAAAGAGCTTCACGAAGGCACCGCCGCAGCCTGCACCGATGCAAGCGCAGACGAACGGAATGATCGAGTAGCGCATGTTTGCAGCAAAGATTGCGGGCTCGGAGATACCGACCAGCGTCGGGATAAAGGACGACATGCAGATGTTGCGCTCTTTGGAATGCTTCTTGTGAATGAGGTACATGCCGATGGCGCCGCCGCCCTGGGCGATGATGGAAACCGACCAGATGGCCTGGATGTAGTTGAAGCCAGTCGTGGCAACGAGGTTTGCCTCGATACCCTGGATGAACTGATGCGTACCGGTAACGACGAGCGGCTGCAGGAATGCGGCAAAGACAAAGGCACCGAAGACGCCCATCCTGTTGTACAGGATATCGATTACGCCGGCGAGGACGTCGCCGATCAGGTTGCCGAGCGGGCCGAACACGGTGAACAGGGCGACGTTAGCAAGAATCAGGGTAACGGTCGGGACAAAGACGAACGAAACGACCTCGGGGATGTACTTCTGGGCAATCTTCTCGACCTTGGCCATAAACCAGGCAGTCAGGATTGCAGGGAACACGCCGCCCTGGAAAGCAACCATGGGAATGGAGAGCGGACCGAAGTTCCAGTACTCAGCACCCGTCGGGTCCATAACGAACGTGTTACGGTTCATAAGGCTCGGGTGAACCATGACGATACCGACGAGGATGCCCAGGATCGGGTTACCGCCAAAACGCTTGACCGCGCTGTACATAACCAGGACAGGTAGGTAGTCGAAGGTGGTGGCGATAATGGCAAAGAAGCTTGCGAGGTTCTTGAGGAACTCGCTGTGATCGGCGAGGCTGCCCTCCATGCCAAAGAGGCCGTTGGCAACAATCAGCGACTTAAGGCCGATGATGATAGCAGCGCCGACGAAAGCGGGAATGATGGGGATAAAGATGTCCGAGAATACCTTGAGGACCGAGAAGAACTTGCCCTTCTTGTCCGCCTCGGCGCCCTTGACCTCGGAAGCGCTAATCTCCTTAACGCCCGTCAGAGCCATAAACTCATCGTAAACCTTGTTGACGGTACCGGTACCGAAGATGATCATGAGCTGGCCGCTGTTGTACAGCACGCCCTTGACGCCATCGATGTTCTCGAGCTCGGCCTTGTTGTACTTGCTCGTATCCTTGAGCACCAGACGCAGACGCGTAACGCAATGCGTGGCGCCCTCGATGTTCTCCAGACCGCCGACGTTATCGACGACTTGCTGAGACACTACTTTGTAGTCCATGTTCCTCTCCATTCCTTTACGAAATCATAAGACGTTTTGATGCCATTACAGAGACGCGATCGTTGCATTTGCGCACTTAAGCGTACCGTCGGTGACCGTCAGCGCCACACCCTGGCCCTGCTTATTGCAGAATCGAGCGTTAAGCGCAACATCATCGACAAAGATGGTCGCGATATCGTCGTCAACGACCAGGCGCACATGATGAGTGCCCTCGCCCTTAAAGAACAACGGACGCTCGAGGCCCATGTTGTTGACCTGGAACCACGGATACTGGGGAGCCGCCGTAAACTCGAGCTTGCCCTCACGCAGGTTGGCGCGGAACTCATAGGCAAGACCGGACTCGGCGTCCTCGGCAAGCTTCACCGAGAAGCCGGCAGCGTCACCGGCGAGCTCGATGTCGGCATCGAGCATATAGGTGGAACCGGCATCCGCGGCGAGCACCTGCTCGACCTTGCCCGACTCGCAGGAGAGCTCAAAGGCCTCGACTGCCTTAGCCTCGCCAAAGGCGCCAAGCATGCTGTCGGGGAGCTTGGTGCCGAGCGTTCCGTCGGCACGCTGAACGATCTCGAGGGGCATAAAGGTGCCACCCCATAGGTAAGAGCTGGGGTCGCCGCCCTCGTCACGCGTAGGAACCCAACCAAAGAGAACGCGGCGCTCGCCGTCAAATGCGGTACGCGCGGCATAGTACGCGCGGCCATCGAAGGAATCGTCCGCAGGAGTGATCCAAGGACCGTTGATAGAGCGAGACATGCGGTAACGGGTCTTGTTGCCATCACTGTACTCGGAGAACACCAGATACCACCAGTCGCCCATCTTAAAGAGATCAGGCATCTCGAACATGGTGTACAGGCCCGGATTCCACCAGTCGCCCTGGAACTCCCAGGTATCCAGGTCCTTGGAGGTGAACTTGACCAGACGACCGGTCATCAGACGCTTGTCCTCGCCCACACGCGTGCCGAGGATGAGCATGTACTCTTCGTTCTCCTCATCCCAAAGCACAAAGGGATCGCGCCAGTTGCGGTCATCGTAACCCTCCTGGGGCGGAAGCAGCGTCTCGGCGATGTTCTTCTCCCACTTGACGGCGTCGTCACTCGTTGCGTGAAGAAGAACCTGCTTCATCAAGCGTGCCTTGACCTTATCGCGATTGCAACCAGTGTAGAGCGCATGGTACTTGTCGCCCACCTTAAACACCGTGCCGGCATAAACATACTGGTCGACTTCCTCGTCGCCGCCACGCTCAAGGCTCTCGCCAAAGTCTTTGTAATTGACGAAGTCCTTGGTTGTCGCGAGTGCCCAGCCAAACGGCTCTCCGAAAGGTCCGGGGTTTCGCGTGTCACGCTGATGATAGAGATAGAACGTGCCGTCCTCGCCGTACGGCATGATGTCGCCTACCCAAATTCCCTCAGGCTGGTAATACACCTTGTGCATCCGAGACTTCCTTTCTCACGAGATACTAACTCGGTACAACTGCAAGATATGTCAATCGTTTTCATATGTCAAACGTTTTCACACCAATACGTCTTTTCGCAGTTCCAGTCGTCGGCAAACGGTTGACATATGCCGGCGAACGGTCATCAGAGGTGTTTGAGGAATTCTTTTGGCACGGGATGAACTACGCGGTTTTACCCTCAATGAGTTCAACGGGGAGCTTGATATTCGATTCGGGCTTTTCGCCGTTAATAAGAGCAATGATGGATTGCGCCGCGAGCTCTCCGATGCGATCGATATCTTGGCGAACGGTTGTTAAGTCAGGCATAAACGTCATAGTGCGGCGGGCACCATCCGCGCCCACGACCTTAATATCGCCCGGAGCGCTCAAGCCGCGCTGCTTCATCACGTTAAGACAGATAGCCGCCATCGTGTCGTCTCCCGCAAAGATGCCGTCAATATCGGGGTTCTCATCGAGGATCTTCGCAACGACCGCACTCTTTTCGTCGTCGGGCTTAACGAACTCGACCTCACGGACAAGCGCGGGCAAACCGGCCTGCTCAACAACATCGAGGTAGGCATCGGTACGCTTATTGGCAGGCATGCGCATGCGGCTATTGCTGCGCAGGCACAGGATGCGTGAACATCCGTCATCGATCAGGCGACGCGTGGCAAGTTCGCCGATGCTATAGCTGTCGCTCGCAATCTGAACAGAGGCTTCGCCAAGGTCGCAGTCGATACCAACCAGACTCAAGCCCATCTCGGCATACGCCTCGGCACCGATATTAAGCGAGTTGACGATGACGCCATCAACCATATTGCGTCGAAGCATGTCGATATAAGAGCGCTCAAGCTCGGGTCGATTGGCGCTATTGCACAGCAGCATCTTAAAACCGTTTTCGGCCAGGGTATGCTCAATGACTTGAACCACTTGGGCATGAAACGGACTGCTGACATAGGGGACGATCATACCGATAAGATTCAGGCGACCGTTGAGCATGGCACGAGCGATATCGTTGGGCGTATAGTTGATGCGCTTCATCGCGGCATGGACCTTATCGCGGGTCTCTTGGCTAATATAGCCACGATTATTAAGCACACGAGATACCGTAGTAGGCGAAACCCCCGCCACCGCCGCAACTTCCTTGATGCCAGGCTTAGCCGTATCCTTAGAACGAGTGCCCTCGCGAGCCATAGCACCCTCCCCCATCAACATGTCATACGTTTACATACGAACAAAGCATACCCCAACAACAGCGGGATGACGGTAACAGTACAAGTAAGTAAACGACTCATCCAAATAATTAGGAGAGTTCCGCCTAAAGGGTGACTCCGAAGAACCCCGCTTGGCCGTTTTTGGGTTATTTTCCAAAACATCCCGCAGGACGCAAAG
>CAJMRZ010000031.1 GCA_905215945.1 uncultured bacterium
TCGTCCCATGTACGGGACGACCGCCGCTTTTTGCTATCTACCGACTGACGCCGTGGGGATAGGCCCCACATGCGCCAAGGGGTTGGCTAGAGCTCGCAGGCAACCTTGTAGCCGTCGCCGATGGCGTCGCGAATGTTGCCGCACTTGTTGGCGTCACCCAACACGTGGGTGGTAACGCCGGCGGCAGCAAGATCGTCGGCGAGCTTGGTGTTGGGACGATAGCCCATGGCAAGCACCAGCGTATCGGCACCGGTGATGGTGTGGACCTCGCCGTCCTTTTCGTAGCTGATGGTATCCTCAGTGATCTCGGTCACCTTGGCCTCGGTCAGCACGTGGACGCCCTTTGAGAGCATGCGCGTGATGAGCACCGCGCGACCGGCGCCGCCCTCGTTGGCGGCAAGCGTCTTGGTCATCTCGATAACGGTGACATCGCGATTGGCCGGCGACAGGTCGTTGACCAGCGGGGCCAGGTAATCTGCCGTCTCGCAACCGACGGTGCCGCCGCCCACGATGACGATCTTCTTGCCCGGGAAAGCCTTGCCGCCCAGCAGGTCGTCGGCCGTCATAACCTGCTTAAAGCCCTGCATGAAGGCCGGAGCGATGGGCTCGGCGCCATAAGCCAGGACAACCTCGTAGCCGGCGTAGTCGCGCTGAATGTCCTCGGCAGTAAGCTCGGTGCCAAAGACGCACTTCACGCCGGCCTCGGCCAGGCGACGGTACTGATACTTGATCACGCGGGTGAGTTCCTGCTTTGCCGGCGGAACGGCCGCGATACGCATCTCGCCGCCCGGCTCGTCCTGCTTATCCACGAGCGCCACGTTGTGGCCGCGCTTGGCGGCAATGTAGGCTGCCTCCATGCCCGCGGGACCGGCGCCCACAACCAGTACGTTCTTGGCCTCGGCGGCAGGCTCGTAGCCGGCCTCGTCGCGCTCCACGTCCGGATTAACGGTGCAGGAGATGCGCTTGCCAAACATAATGCCGTTCAGACAGCGCAGGCAGCCAATGCAGGGGCGGATGTCGTCGGCGTTGCCGGCAGCGGCCTTGTTGCAGAACTCGGCATCGCACAGATTGGCGCGGCCCATCATGCAGATGTCGGCGGCACCGTCCTCGATCAGCTCCTCGGCAATCCAGGCCTCGTTAATGCGACCGACCGTGGCGACGGGAATGTTGACGTGCTTTTTGATCTCGCGCGAGCAGGCGGCATGCGAGGCCTGCTGCGTACCGGCGGCGGGAATCGCGGAGCCGCGCTTGATGGTGGTGCCGCCCGACACGTGAATCATGTCGACGCCGGCCTTCTCCAGGCGACGCGAGACGTAGATCATGTCGTTGAGGGTCAGGCCGCCATCGGTGTACTCATCGCCCGAGATGCGGACGTCGATGATAAAGTCCTTGCCGCAGCGCTCGCGAATCTCGGCGATGACCTCGAGCAAAATGCGCATGCGGGCGTCGAGCGAGCCGCCGTACTCATCGGTACGCTTGTTGTAGAGCGGGGTCAAAAAGCCGCCAAGCATGCCGTGGGCATGCGCCGCATGGACCTCGACGCCATCGACACCGGCCTTCTGCATGCGCACGGCCGCGTCGCCAAACTGATGCGTGAGCTCGTGGATCTCATCGACCGTGATGGGGCGCGGCGCCTCGCGGGCATAGGATGGGCCCACAAAAGACGGAGCGATCAGGCGCGGCGTGCCCGGAATGTTAAAGGCCATGTAGGCGGGGTGGAAGAGCTGCGGCATGATTTTGCAACCGTACTCGTGGACGGCCGCGGCGAGCTTTTCCCAGCCAGGGATAAACGTGTCGTCGTAGCAGCACATGTCACCCGGCAGATAGGTATAGGTGGGCTCGACCGTCACGACTTCGGTGATGATCAGGCCCACGCCGCCCTTGGCGCGGGCACGGTAATGATCGACCAAGTCGTCGGTCACATAGCCATGATCGGCCAGGTTGGTGGACACCGGCGGCATAAAGACGCGGTTCTTGACCTCGGTTGTACCGACCTTGATCGGGCTAAAGAGCATCGGGTAGGCGGATGACTCCATACAGGCTTCCTTTCGTTTAAGCCGCTCGGCGGCAGTTGCTAACGTACTTATCGTATCAGCAACCGCCGCGTCCGTCCCCGCTCGCACTCCCCACCTTCAATCCCGACCCTCACAAAAAAGTTGCGGTGGAATACGGAGTAGATAAGGCCTTTGACAGCCAAAACAGTCCGTATTTCACCGCAACTGATGGGCGGGATGGAGTTAGAGGCCCAGGTAGGCAATCATACCTTCGACGGCGAGTTTGGCACCAGCTACGGCGTGGACCACGGTGAGCGGGCCGTTGACCACGTCGCCGGCGGCAAAGACGCCAGGCACGGTGGTCATGCCGTGCTCGTCGACCGAAAGCAGGCCGCGATGGTCGGTCTCCAGACCGCCCGTTGTAAGCACGAGCTTGTCCTTGGGCACCTGAGACGCCGCAATCACAACCGTGTCGGCAGACGCATGGTCGAGTTCTTCCTCGTAGCCCACCACGTTGTTGTCCTCGTCAAAGATAGCCGTCTCGAACACCGGACCGTTGTCGTCGATGGCGCAGATCGCCTTGCCGCACACAATCTCGGCACCGTCAAGCTCGGTCAGCTCCACCTCGTCATCGATGGCAGAGATATGGCGCGATCGGGCGTACACGGTAACCTTGCGAGCACCCGAGCGCAGGGCCGTGCGGGCAACATCCATGGCCACATTGCCGGCGCCGATAACCGCCACGTTCTGCCCGATTGCCACGCTCGTGGGATCGACCAGATAGTCGATACCAAACAGCACATTGCCGCGCGACTCGCCGGGAATACCCAGCTTTCGAGCTCGCCAGGTGCCGGTACCAACAAAGACCGCATCGTAACCGTCGCGCAGCAGGTCGTCGATGTGGAGCGCACCGCCGATGGTGGTCGAGGGGCGAACGCGCACGCCGAGCGAGCACATCACGTGGCGATACTTTTGCACGAGCGCACGGGGCAGGCGGAACTCGGGGATACCGTATTCCAGCACACCGCCGATCTCGGGGCGCTGTTCAAATACCGTGACGGCACAGCCCAGCTGGGCCATCTTGATAGCCACGGTAATACCAGCGGGACCGGAACCGACCACGGCGACTTGCTTGCCGCGCGACGGCGCGGGTCTCCACTCTTTGCGGTCCAAATACGCCGTGGAGATATAGTTCTCGATGCTCGAAAAATGCACGGGCGCGCCCTTGCGGCCCTGAATGCAAGCGCCCTCGCACTGGCCCGAATGGTTGCACACCATGGAGCAGACCGCACTCATCGGGTTATTCTGGAACAGCAGCTCGCCCGCCTCTTGCAGACGGCGCTGCTTAAAGAGGTCGATAACCTGCGGAATGGGCGTCTGCACCGGACAGCCCTTTATTTGACAGAACGCCTTTTTGCAGCCCAGACAGCGATTTGCTTCCTCAACGATGTGGATAGCCACGCAATTCCCCTCTATCGACCTGGACGAAATCGGCTTCTTAAACCAATTTGCCCGAATTAATAACCATAGATACGTCAACAGTGCGAAAAAGGGCACCGAAAAGCATCTCACAAACGCGCAGTAGCAACCCTTCCCTCGCACGGAGCCACTGTGCAGCCCCGTCATCGAGATCAAAAGATTCGCCACCCCTACGAATGGCGAATCTCTCTACAGGCAGACGCCGTCTTTCCAGATACTGATCTCGTGGCAGCCGCGGCGCTCGGCACTCGTTAGCTTACCGCTCGCTGTATCCAGTACCAGCTGATACAGGTCGCGGGCAGCCTCGTCGAGTGTGCGTTCGCCTGTGGCAATCACGCCGGCGTTAAAGTCCATCCAGTTGGCCTTGTGGTCGCACAGACGCTGATTGGTGAACACCTTGAGGGTGGGCGCCGGTGCACCAAACGGCGTGCCGCGTCCAGTCGAGAACAGAATCACGTGGCAGCCGGCTGCCGTCAACGCCGTGGTGGATACCATGTCGTTGCCCGGGCCGCACAGCATGTTCAGGCCATGCTTGGTGACCTGACCGGCATACGGCAGCACGTCGACGATGGGTGCGGAGCCGCCCTTTTGCACGCAGCCGCAACTCTTGTCCTCGAGCGTGGTGATGCCACCGTCCTTGTTACCGGGACTCGGGTTCTCGTAGACCACCTCGCCATGGCTAATAAAGTAATCCTTAAAACCGTTAAGCATGTCAGAGGCAGCGTTAAAGACCTGCTCGTTCTTGCAGCGATCGAGCAGGATGCTCTCCGCGCCAAACATCTCGGGCACTTCGGTGAGCACCGACGTGCCGCCACGGGCGACGACCATATCGCTCACGCGACCGATCGTGGGGTTGGCGGTAATGCCCGAAAGACCGTCAGAGCCGCCGCACTTAAGACCAATAACCAGCTCTGAGGCCGGAATGGGCTCACGCTTGGCCTGCTTGGCCAGGTCAGCCAGCTCGGACAGAATCTTGTGGCCCTCGATCTGCTCGTCGGCTACATCCTGGCAGGTGAGAAAACGAACGCGCTCGTGATCGAAGTCACCGAGCTCGTCGAGCACCTGCTGATGCGTGCAGTTCTCGCAACCGAGCGACAAGAACAGCACGCCCGCGGCGTTTGCGTGACGCGACAGCGCCACCAGCAGACGACGGGTCTGGGCATGGTCGGCGCCGGTCTGTGAGCAACCGAACGGATGCGGGAAGTAATAGACGCCCTCCAACGAGCCCTCGACCAGGTCCTGAGCCTGCTCGCACATGGCACGAGCGACTTCGTTGACGCAACCGACGGTGGGAATGATCCAAAGCTCATTGCGCGTGGCGGCACGACCGTCGGCACGGCGGAAGCCCATAAAGGTCTCGGCCTCGACCGGCTCAACGACCGGATGTGTCGGATTGTAGGCGTACTCGATCTCACCCGAGAGGTTGGTCTTCACGTTGTGCGTGTGCAGCCACTGGCCGGGCTGAATGTCCTTCGTCACGTGGCCGATGGGAAGACCGTACTTGATGACATCCTCACCGGCTGCAATGGCGCGCACGGCCATCTTGTGACCCTGCGGGATATCCTCCGCGGCAACGACCTCGCCCACGCCGGGAACCTCGACGGCAGCACCCTTGGCGAGCGGCGACAGCGCAACGATGACGTTGTCGGCCGGATTGATCTGGATAGTGTTCATTACAAAGAGTCCTAACCCTACAGGTTGAGCAGAAGTCGAGTGACGCCCGCCAGTTACCCGGCGGGCGTACAGAAGGATTTAGGCCTGAGCGTTCGCGAACGCCTGCTTGACGCCCTCGGCGCGCACGACGGCGAGAGCGTTGACGACAAACTCCTCCAGGCCGGCGATCTGCGTAAGATCCTCGCCCCACATTTGCTCGTTGGTGAGCACATCGTGCACCAGCTCGGCGTCGTTGGCGCCGGCGCGGGCAGCGTAGAAGTCGAGCACGAAGGCGTCGTCCTGAGCGGTGTACTCGGTGCCGTCAGAGCGACGCAGGTGCAGGCCGTCGCCCTCGCGGGACACGAGCTCCTGCGTGTAGAAGGAGATGAGCGTGGCCAGGCTCGTCGCCAGGCACTTGGGCAGGTTGCCGGTCTCGGCAACGTAGTCTTTGAGCGTAGGCAGGTCGCGGGCACGCCACTTAGCCGTGGAGTTGAGGCAGATGGAGAGCAGCGCGTGGTCGATAAACGGATTGTCGAAGCGGTTCTCGACGGCGGCGGCAAAGGCCTTGCAATCCTCGGCATCCAGATCGGTGGCGAGCGTCGGGATGACCTCGTCGTAGAGCATGGTGTTCATGAAGCCGCGGACGGTCTCGTCGTGCATGCAATCGCGCACGATATCAAAGCCGGCAACCCAGGAACCCGGGACAAAGGCGGTGTGGGCGCCGTTGAGGATGCGGACCTTGCGCTTCTTGTACGGGGTGACGTCGGGGGTCACAAAGACACCCGGCAGACCGGCCTTCACGAAGGGCAGACGCTCCTTGAGCGATTCGTCACCCTGGATGCCCCACATCTGGAAGGGCTCACGCACGGCCAAGAACGGATCCTCATAGCCCAAGCGCTCGGCCACGGCAGCGGCCTCCTTGGGATCGCGGATGCGACCCGGAACGATGGTGTCGACGAGCGTGGTGCAGACGGTGCAGTCGTTGGCCATCCACTGCGAAAACTCGTCCTCCCAGCCCCAGTCGCTCACGTACTGGTTCATGATGCGCAGCAGCTCCTCGCCGTTGTGATCGATGAGCTCGCAGGCGAGCACGATGACGCCCTGCTTGCCGGCAGCCCAGCGGGCATGGAGCACCTGGGCAAGCTTGGCAGGGAAGCTCGCGGGGGGCATGTCGTCGGCCTTGCAGGACGGATCGTAGGCGATACCGGCCTCGGTGGTGTTGGAGACGATAATCTCCAGGTCGTCGGAAACGGCGACCTCCATCATGGCACGGTAGTCAGCCTCGCGATACGGATTGAGGCAACGGCTGCAGGCGCTGATCACGCGGGAATCGTCAACCGTGTCACCGTTCTCCTTGCCGCGCACCAGTACGGTGTACAGGCCATCCTGGGCATTGATACCATCGGCGAAATCGAAGGCGCCGCTGATGGGCTGCACCATGACGACCTTGCCGTTCCAACCGGTGGCCTCGTTGCCCATATCGAAGAAACGATCGACGAAGGCGCGCAGGAAATTGCCCTCGCCAAATTGCAGAACCTTCTCGGGCGCGTCCTTGGGCAGCAGGTAGCCCTTGTAGCCGATCTTCTCGAGCGTCTCGTAGCTGATGTTATTCATAGAGGTTTTCCTCTCAACTCAAGTCCCGGTACGGCATCGCCGCACCGGGTTGCATTCATGATTGTTTAAACAGCGGGACTATTTATCGATCGTCTCGATAGTGCTCTCGCCGATCTTGCCGCGCTCCCAGCGACCATTCGACAGGTCGTTGGAAATGGAATTGAACTTCTTCTCGGTAATGTCGTAGAGAGCGAAGATGATCAAGGCTGCCACCAGAAGGGCGCAAGCGGGATAAATCGTCAGAGCGCCCTTGATGCCAAGCAGCGTGGCGGCCGTCTGGGGCTTATTTGCCACATATCCGGTAAGGGCAAGGATGCCGCCGGAAATGATCGCGGCAAGGGATTGCGCAAGCTTACGAGAAAAGTTGAACGCGGCGTAGGTCGTACCCTCCTTGCGGATTCCCGTGTGCCATTCACCGTAATCGATAACATCGGAAACCAGGTTCCAGGTGATACCGTTGGGGATGGCAAGCGCGACGTAGCCGATGGTGACGAAGATAATGAACGTCACGGTATTGGTCGGCAGGATGAAGTTGAGGCCGTTTGCCACAGCGCCGACGATAAAGCAGGCGACGCACGTGCGCTTCTTACCGAAATGCTTGACGAGCGTCGGGATGGCGAGAATGGCGACAACCGACGTTCCGATCATGATACCGTTGACAACGGGCTGCAACGCGATGTTACCTAGGTTGTACTGGCAGAAATACACCATCATGGTGTTGTTGGTGTTCATGGCCGAGATGGTAAACAGCGTAAGCAGGATAACTGCTCCCAGGTTCTTGTTGGTGAAAACGACCTTGAAATACGTGCTGAATGCGCTCGACTTCTTGCCGGCCTTTCCCGCAGCCTTCTCCTCGGCCTGTCGATCGATACGGATATGCTCGCGCGTTCCCAAAAAGCAGATGGCGAATCCGGCGATGCCGCACAGTCCCATGACAACAGCTGCAATCGTATAGCCGTGCGGATTGCCGTCGAGCGTGTCGCCACCCGCAAAGAACAGGACCAATGGGATGAACGCTACGCCCGTGATGAGCTGTGCGCAAAGCGAACCGGCCTGGCGCGTTGACGCCATGTGCGCGCGGTCGTCGACGTCACGCGTCATTACCGTGGCCAGAGATCCGTATGGCACGTTGGTGAAGCTGTATACGACGCCCCAGATCATGTAAGTTATCAGCGCATAGGCAATTTTACCTGCCATGGGAATATCGGGCGCAGTGAAGGTCACCACGGTTAGAACGGCAAGGATCACGGCCGAAACCATCATGACCGGACGAAACCGACCGTGCTTGCCAATCTTCTTTCTACCGTCGACGAATGCACCGGCAATCGGGTCCATGAACGCATCGAAAATCTTGGTGACGGCGAAAATCAGGCTCACCACGCCTGGCGAAATCAGGCAGATGTCAGTATAGAACTTGGTCAGATATGCCTGACCAAGATCGAACATAAATCCGTTGCCCAAATCGCCAAAGCCATAGCAGATTTTCTCACGCCAGCTCAGCTTGATATCCTGCGAGCTCTGCATCGATCCCGAATCCGCCTGAGCAGACACAATCTGCTCGCTTTTCTGTTGCCCTGTTCCCATATGGTCCCTCCCCTTTGCAACCGATTTCACCAATCGGAACACATACAGATCTATGCCTCGACAGTGTCCAGATCGAAGCCAAAGTAGCGAACGGAATTGTTGTAGCTGATATCGCGCACGATGGTGCCCAGCAGCTCCATGTCGGCCGGATACTTGCCCTGCTCAACCCACTCGCCGATCACGCTACACAGCACGCGACGGAAATACTCGTGGCGCGGATAGGACAGGAAGGAGCGGGAGTCGGTGAGCATGCCGACGAAGTTGCCCAGGACGCCCTCGTTGGCCAGAGCCGTGAGCTGCTCGCGCATACCGACCTCGTTGTCGTTGAACCACCAGGCGGAACCGTTCTGGATCTTACCGGCAGTCGGAGCCTCCTGGAAACAGCCCATCACGGTATCGATCATGGTGTTGTCGATGGGATTCAAGCTGTACAGGATGGTCTTGGGCAAGCCGCAGGTCTCCTGGATGGAGTTGAGGAAATCGGCGAGCTGGTCGGACGGCGTGTAGTTGGAGATGCAGTCATAACCGGTATCGGGGCCGAGCTTGGCAAACATGGCGCGGTTGTTGTCGCGCTTGCAGCCAAAGTGCAGCTGCATGGCCCAGCCCAGGCGGACATACTCACCGGCGACAAACTGCATAAAGGCGGTCTTGTACTTGAGGACCTCTTCCTCGGTGAGCGGCTCGGCAGCCAGGCCCTTGGCAAAGATGGCCTCGATCTCATCGGCGGTAGCCGGGACGTACATAACGTAATCGAGTGCGTGGTCGGAGGCGCGGCAGCCCAGCTCGTGAGCAACGTCGTAGCGCTTGGAGATGGCAGACTTCATGCCCTCAAAGTCGCCGACCTCAACGCCGGCAACCTCGGAAAGATGCTTGCAGTAGTCGGCGAACTCCTGGCCACGCTCGATACGCAGCGCGGCATCGGGGCGCATGGCGGGAACGACCTGAACGTCAAAACTGTCATCGGCGGCAATCTTCTTGTGCCACTCAAAGCTGTCGGCGGGGTCGTCGGTAGTGCAGATCATGCGGACGTTGGACTGCTTGATCAGGTTGCGGCAGGTAAAGCTGGCCTCGGCGAGCTTGGCGTTGGCAAGGTCCCAGACCTCCTGAGCGGTTTTGCCGTTAAGGACGCCCTCGTAGCCAAAGTAACGCTTAAGCTCCAGGTGGCTCCACTCAAAGACGGGGTTGCCAACGCAGCGGCCCAGGGTCTCGGCCCACTTTTGGAACTTCTCGCGAGCAGGGGCGTCGCCAGTGATAAAACGCTCGTCGACGCCGTTGGCGCGCATCAGGCGCCACTTGTAGTGGTCGCCGCCCAGCCAAACCTCGGTGATGTTCTCGAAACGCTTGTCCTCCCAGATCTCCTTGGGAGAAATGTGGCAATGGTAGTCAACGATGGGCATGCCCTCGGCAAAGCTGTGGAACAGTTCCTCGCCGGTCTTGGTGCTCAGTAGGAAATCCTGATCGTCCATGAAGTTTTTCATCAAACAACCCCTTTGTTTGCGGAGCGGGCGCACAATACGCTCGTCATCCTCTAGGTGAACGTTCACCATCTTAGTGCAAAATGCGTTACGAGGTGAACGTTCACCTAACCATCATGGGGCGAACGGTAGGTTTTGACCGCTTAACGGTTGCCGAGCCATGGATTCTGCGTTGGATCGGCATAAAGAAAGGCCGATGACGGCAGATTCGCCATCAGCGGCCTTCGAAACAATTTTTCGATCCCCTGCCAAAAAATACGCGGCAAGTAGGGAACTCCCTAAACACATTAGATTCCGGCGAGCTCGCAGTAACGATCGACGTTGCTGGCAAACACCATCTCAACAGCCCCCTTTTGCACAGGCTCCGCCGGCGTCTTTCCCCACAGCAGGTAATCGCCTAAGGTCTTGGCGCCACGGTATGCCAAACTCACCGGGTCCTTGTAGACGATGTTGGTAAAGATGCCCCGACGCAAGGCCAGCGCACTTTCTGGGAACAGGTCGTTGCCGATCACCATTACTTCGCCGGCCTTGTTAGCCGAGACAAGCGCATCGGCAATCAGCTCAGAGCCCACGGCGAACACGCTGCAGATCAACTCGGGGGCTTCCGATGACTTTAGACGCTGGTTGAGCTCGTGCTCGAGCTGCTTGACCTGGGCATGAGCACCGGTCAGATCCTCGACCTGCCAGGGAACATTGTGCTCGCGAAGGTAATTGTGGAAGGCGCGAGCGGTCAAATAGTGCGAGTCGGTATAGGGGTCGCCCGCCAATAAAAGCACGCGGGTATCGGTCCCAGAAGCGTGAACCAGGTTGGCCGCCTGCTCGGCCATCAGGCTTCCCGCCGTGGAGTAGTCGGCCAAACTAGCGCCCAGGCGATCGAGGTGAGGGCGGTCGCCGTCAACGAGCTCAATCGTCACGCCCGCCTCGGCGATCTGCCCCAAAAGCTCAGTCGCACGATCGTCGCCCGGCGTATAGGCGAGCAAGCCATCAATCTTCTCGCCCACCTGCAGACGCTCGTCGATTTGCTCAAGTGCATCAGCGTAGCCGCCCACGCCAAATTCAACACGCTCAACCGTAATGCCCTGGTCGATGACCTCTTGCTCAAAGCGATTGCAGCCTTCCCATAGGTAACGGAAAAAGTACGCTCCCTCGCGCGATGCGCTGGGCAGGCAAAACACCAGATTGATATCCTTGCGGCGCAGGCTTGAGGCACTTGTGTTGCGGTGATAGCCCATGGCCTCGGCCTTAGCGTTCACCTTGGCGCGCACGGATTCGCTCACGCCGGCCTTTCCCGTCAGAGCCTTGTGCACGGTATTGATGGAAACGCCAAGCTCGGCGGCTATGTCCTTCATGGTTACACGAGCGCTCATGGGATTACTCCGTTATAGATAAGTTGCCAATTTACAGTTCAGTTAACGATACCCCAAAAATACTCTTCGACTCGCCGTGCTCTCCCTCAAATGCACAAAGCGCCCCGCGAACGGATGCCCGCGGAGCGCTTGGATGTCCGGACCTTATTTGATACCGCGGCTCAAGTCTTCGGCGATTTTGTCCACACCCTTAAGCGCAGCGCAAGTCTTTTTGTTGGAGCAATGCCCCGTGCAAACGCCACCCTGAGCGCAGTCGGCGCAGGTGCCCTTGCGGTAGATGCGCACGCACACGGCGACAAACGCAATACCGATAACAGCCAGTACAACAACATCGATAGGTGCCATAGCAAGCCTCCTCTAGTTAACCATCACTTACTTTACCCCATTCTCCACCTACCAAATAGGGACAGGTTTATTTTGGTCGGTTTTATCTGCGGAAACGCCACATCTCCCCTACCAAAAAGCCCGAGTGTCGCTGTGAACTGCGCCCCAAATCTTGGACGCCCTAAATAGCGACTAGGCCGCGAGGGCCTGATTCCGGAA
>CAJMRZ010000032.1 GCA_905215945.1 uncultured bacterium
CGCCGGCGAGTTGTCGGTCGACCCGTCGTTAATGCAGATGATCTCAATATCCTTGAGCGTCTGCGCCAGGGCGGAATCGAGGCACTCGCGCAGGTAGCGCTGAACATTGTAAATGGGAATAAGCAGCGACAGAACAGGGCTGCCAGAGGCGTTAGTAGACAAATGTGCTCCTTAGGAAATACCTGTCGTTTCATGGTATCAAAGGGTCAGCGCGCCAGCGGGCGTTTATATAATCTATGGAGCCTCTTGCGGGCAAAGCAGCCCCACGTCATGCGGCGGGCCCATGGCAGGTTCCTGCGTTTTATTCAAAGCTTGCCGCTAAGGTGCGCCGAGCCTTTACAATAGGACAGTCCCAAGGACGTATTCGATAGCTTCCGCGCAGCACTCGCCCGCCGCGCGTGAAAGGATATATTGCCTCATGCCTTCAACCCTTCCCGCTCCCATCGACAAGCTCGCCATCGTCGTCGTTACGTACAAGCGCCAGGAACTCCTGGCCAACTTGTTCGACTCCATGACCGAGCTCACGGCAACGCCCTGGCGCATCGTGATTGTCGATAACGAGAATTCGCGCGAGACCGAGGCCATGTGCACCGCATTCAACGAGCGCCTGGCCAACCTGTGGGGCATCGACACCGAGCAGCCCGACGCGCAGGGCGGCACCGACCGTGTCATCTACGCCCCGCAGCTCAAAAACGGCGGCGGTGCGGGCGGCTTCTCCGCCGGCACTAAATGCGCCTACGACCTGGGCGCTCAGTGGTTCTGGGTGATGGACGACGATGTGCTCGTCATCCCCGAAGGCATCGAGCGTCTTGCCAAGTGGACCGACCGCTACGATGTCATCCAGGGTTCGCGCCTGGACTTTGACGGCGGCGCCTTCTTTTGGCAGTACCAGCTCATCCTTTCGCTCGGCATCCCTAACCCCATCGCCAAGTGGGATCTGGGTCCCGAGGGCTACCGCGCCATGAACCAGCTGTGCTTTGAGGGCGGCATGTTCTCGCGACGCGTGGTCGACAAAATCGGCCTGCCCGACGCGCGCTTCTTTATCTACGGCGACGATGCCTGCTACGGCTACGTAGCCAGCCAGCACTTCCCCGCCGCCGTTGTGGCCGACGTGGTGCTCAAGCGCGCCCGCGCCGTCTCTAACTGGGACATCGCCGGCAAGCGCCAGCTCAACTCCACGAGCGACACCAACCGCTACTACATCATGCGCAACCGCGGTTATCTGGCCCGCTACATGCAAATCTACGGCGACTATCACCCCGTGCTGTTCCGTCTGGGCAACGCCGCGACCTTCTGCAAGGAGTTCATTCGCCTGGCAGCCGTTGACAAGTGCTTTAAGACCGGTATTCCGGCGCTGCGCCGTGGCATGAAGGACGCCCGCAAGATCATCAAGGACCCCGACTGGAAGCCCATGCCGCCCATGAAGGACACCGAGTAACGGAAGCCGGAAACACCTCGGCGCTTAAAGCCGCTGGCACACCGTAGCCAAATGCTGCCCATCAAAACCGAACCCCCAGCGCATGCGACCCACGCCGGGGCGCGGTACACGGATTTCGTCGATGCCGTCGCGCTCTATGTCGAGTAGCGACTGCACGGCCAGCAATTCCAGTCCCAGCGCATCCACATCGGGGTCATACATCAAGTTAATCGTTATCAGCGGGCGCTCGTCCAGCATGCCAATCGTATCTGCTACGTCGAACACAGCACCCGTAGGGAAAACCTGGATGTCCCAGCGACCTGCGCCACACTTTCGCCTCGAGGCAGGATTGGCATAGCCCGGTAAGCCAAAGCAGAGCCCCTGCAAGAGCAGATGATATGGCAGCGGCTTATCTGGGTCGGTCTCACCGATTCCCGCATCCCCCAGGATGCGGCTTAGCGCCCGCCTCACGGTATCCTCGTTCCCACGGCACAGCCCGTCGCGAAACGCATCGACGTCTCGAATGTCTTCGGCAGCGCACTCAAACCACTCAACAATCACTAGACGCAAGGCCTGACGAAGCTCGTTATTGGGCAATCGCAAAGCACGGAGGCGATCGCCATGCTCTGGCTCCTCAGTCATATCCGTCGTGAGAAAACCGGACAGATACAGCGCTGTCCACATGCCATCGTCAGGCGAGACATCTGGCTCTGCAGTGCCCAAACAAAGCGGGACCTCAGCGCACCCATGGGCCTCGAGCAAATCGAACAAGACCGAAAGGCGGTCGAGATTCCACCCGGCAACTACCCTACTCAGGCAATCGGCATATCCATACAGATCGGCACGCACAGGAGCCGTGCAGCCTCGGCCCAGAAAACCGATCACACGCTCTGGACTCGAGCAATAGGCCCTGCCAAACCGATACCCCTCGAGCCATTCACGCGCATCATCCAGGTATTCCTCGCGCCCAGCATGATTCAATAGAGCCTCGACCTCGGCATCCAAAAAACCGAAACATCGGTCACACCACGCCGACAGCGGCGTCGTCAGACAATACGAGCAGCCGCGCGAAGAAAGCGCCACTTCGGCAGGACTGGGACGCTCCCCCATCAGACACGTCAGCCGCAACGAATCACGCGCAGTGGCAATGGCGTCGAACAACACACGGTCAAGTAGTTCTGCCGGATCGGCGTCGGAAGCGTCCCTCGCGCTCGCACGGCGAGACCACGCCGCATCGTACCCATCAACGAGCAATACAACCTGCTCATCGCAGGCAATCTCCAGCAGCTCTATGAGCACACCGAGCACCGAGTCAACCTCGTCCGCGCTCGCCACGCCACGCGCGACACGTTCGATGTGACGCACCTTATCTCGAGCTAAATCCGGAGCCTCCAAGAGCGCCAACAAGCGAGCGCACTCGCCCGAAAGGGCATCGCGCACGACGCCGGCAACAGCGGGGCCACACCTCGCAGCGCCAGAAAAGTCCAGCGATATCACCGGATAGCAAGCATACTCATCCCGATAGCGCCCGCCGTTCGCATCCCAAATCTGAGCATCGGCAAACGAGATCCGACCGGCGCGACCGACCGCCGGACGCTC
Organism: uncultured bacterium; assembly: GCA_905215945.1. GTDB lineage: Bacteria > Actinomycetota > Coriobacteriia > Coriobacteriales > Coriobacteriaceae > Collinsella. Next base: position 3,017 of record CAJMRZ010000032.1, read on the forward strand.
CAGAAAAGCCCTGAGCATCGACAAGTTCATGCTCTTGCCAAAACCCTCGGGTCGACAGCACACCACAACGGACGCGTCGCAGTCCAACACATCAGCAATAAACATGGTCTTGTCAACCAGCATGCAGCAACCAAGGGCCTCCGCATAGTCGTGCATGCCAATGGGCAAAACCGCATCGTCGGCACAGCCGATCAAGCGCACGCCAAAGCCAGCAGCACAATCAACATTTGCCTGTTCAGACACCAAAACGTTCCCCCTAAATCGCAGCACGATGCCAATTGTAATGACCGCATCGCATGTACCGATGACGCCGCGCAAACATATCGGGCAACGGTAGCAACAAGAGGTGTGAGGGGGCACAACTAATCGTTGCACAACAAAACGGGGCCCGACGCATTCGCACCGGACCCCGTCCCAACTCTTTAGTTATCTAGCAACCAAGAGGCTACTCCTCCGAGCCGTCCTCCCCAGAAGCTTTCTTCTGCTGATCGAGCTTATGCTTACCACTTACGATAGACGTAGCGCCCAGTGTGGCCAAGCTTGCACTGGCAAGGCTCGCCATAACGATAAGGTCGCCCGTCTTGGGCATGTTACCGCCAGATGACTTGGTCGTTGTAGTCGTCGTGGTTGTAGTGGTCACCGTCTTGGAGTCATTTTGCTCTTGGACCTGGTTGTCAGCACCGCTCTTGTCGTCGTCTTCGGGCTGTTTCTTTTCGCCCTCGGTCTTGCTCTCGTCCTTCTTCTGAACGGATTTGTCGTCCTTCTCCTCAGAGCTAGAACCCTTATCAGATTCGGTCTTCTCGGAAGCCTTGTCCTTGGAGTCGCCCTTTGCGGCCTCGGTCTTTTCCGTGGAAACCTGATCAGAGTTGTCCTTGTTCTGAGTCGAGCCATTATTGACGCCAGCCATCAGCGAAGAGCCCAGCGTAGAACCAAGCTGCACGGAGAAAGAGGGCTTCTTATCCGGCGAAGCAACGGGAGCGTCCGGCGCCTTATTCGAGTCGTCCTTGGAAGCGTCGGAATCAGGGGTTGCGTCAGAGCCGGAGCCGTTGTTAGAGCCGGTGTCAACGGACGAATCGCTCGAGCCGGTGGATGAGTTAGAGGTGCCAGCGTCGGTCGAACCAGAAGCGTCGCTGTCCGTATTGCCGGCAGAGCTTGAAGACGAATCGCCCGCAGCAGAGCCGTTCGAATCGGAGCCGTTCGAGGTAGAGCCGTCGTTGGTAGTGCCACCAGCAGAGCCATTACCGTCAGCATCGGTCGAGGGCGCATCCATCCTATCATCGTTGGCATCGTCACTCGAGTCGTCATTCGAATCAGGTGTCGGCGAGGGCGCCGGCGTAGGCTCGGGCTGCACGGGCGTCGCAGCGGCTGCCTCGTCCTCAGCGATATAAACCAAGCAGTCCTTTAGCTCGTTGCGGTAGCGGTTCTTCCAGCCCTCATGATACTGGGGCTGGCTCGAATACTTGGTCGCCACGTTATTGACCACGCTGTTGGAGAGCGCCGTCACAAACTCGCGGTCGGACATATCGTTGGAAAGATTCGCCCAGCGGAAGAAGTCTCTGCAGCCACCGGTACCGCACATGTTGGTGATGCTCCACACCATGCCCTTGACGCAATCGGCGCGGCCCGAAATATCAATGGCCAGGCCGCTCTTGAGCCACGCCTCGGTCACCGCATAGTACGAGTTGTACGCATAGGCATCTTGAAGTGCTGAGAACTCAACAGGATCGGTGTTGTACGCACCTTGAAAGGCATCCTGAGCGATATGGCCCAACTCGGTGAGCTGACCGTTCTCGTACATGGCATTGCTCGTGTTGGAAATCTCGCTGCCGCGATCAATCGCATCCTTGAGCATGCAGTATTTTTCGGGGTTGTAGTTGTAGGCCTGCTTCATAAACGGGATGAGCGACCAACGACGGTCGAACTGGTAATAGCCCAGCGCGTTATAACCGTCGCCATACGAAAAGCCCTGGTTGTAATTACCATGGCTCTCGTACTTGGTAAAGTACTTCATCTCGGGAGTCACGTTGACAAACGAAACGCCCTGGACCGACCTCAGCACGCCCGAGAAAGACTGCTGGGTGTAGAGACCTTTGTCGATATCGGTGGCATCCGAGGCAACGCCCGGCGTGGGCTCCTCGGCAGCGGCGGGTGCCGGCGCGGAAACGGCGCCAAACGAAAGCGCCAGCGTCAGGCCCGCGACAATAGCAGAATGCTTGGGCTGCATAAGATCCTCCCTGCATTGGTATAGTTAAAGTGCAGTTTGCAAAGATAGAAATAAGTATTGCAGCTCGCCCGTTGTTGCACAACAACCCCTCGGTAAACGGCAACAACCCTCCGCGAAATCTTAAGGAATTAGACAAACTGGTCGTCGGGCGCCAACAGAAGCTCGCCGTAACGTTTCGTCAGCCCGTTTCTCAACTGACAGAAAGCGGGAATATAGACGTTCAAGATGCGCTGAATCAAATCTTGAGCGAGCTTGTTGTCGTAGATATGGACGTTCGTATTGCGGTCTCTGAGCATATCCAGCCAGGCTGCCTCATCAATAAAGTCGTAGAATCGGTAGGACTCCTTCAAGATGGCACGAGGAGACCCCGACGCGGCAAGCGTGGCGCCCTCATACTCGAGCAGACGCTTAAGGAGCTTCCAGCTCAGTTCAAATTGAAGATTGAACTTATTAATCAATCCACTCTGAACAAAATCATTGTTGAGATCCTGATTGGGCGCATCCTCAAGATTCGCCAAGGCGCTAACAAAGTTCTCATATTTTTTCATACAGAATCACACCATCCTTGGCAATCTCATCGAGCAATTGCTGCGATAGGGACTCGTCGAGATTGACGACATCTACATCTAAAAGAGTATCAAGATGTTCCTCGATCAAATATGAGAAACGGCCGAAATCCCGGCAACCTGCTACGGCGATGTCAATATCGCTCTTGGGCAAGTTGTCGCCTCGAGCACGAGAACCAAACAACACGACCTTCTCGGCGTCACATTCCCGAGCAAAAACTTCGATTTGCTTGTACACCTTGTCGAGAGATGCCATTTGCACCCCTACAGCTTAATGTCAAAGTTGATTTCGGGGACGGCGGCCAGGTCGGCCAACGTCACGCCGTCGACGTACTTTTCGATCACGTCGTCCAGGCCGCGCCAGAACTTGACGGTCGAGCACAAATCGCTGCGGGTGCAGCTGTTGTCGATGCCGTCGCACGCCACGGGCGCCGTGCTGCCCTCGACGGCGCGCAGGATGTCACCCGCACGTACCTCGGAGGGATCCTTGGCCATCATGTAGCCGCCGCCCTTGCCGCGCACGCTCTTAAGCAGGCCCGCCTTCATAAGCGGACGAACCAGCTGCTCCAAATACTTTTGCGAGATATGCTCGCGGTCGGCAACCTCGCGCAGGGCAATCTTGCCCTCGGCGTCACCGAGCGCCGCGATATAGATCATCAGCCGGAGGGCATAGCGGCCCTTGGAAGAAATGAGCATACCTACCCTCCCATCGCATCTGGGACAAAATAACAAGGTTTGTTTGTCCCAAATCTTAAGTAAGTGGGACAAACAAACCTTGTTATTTTGTCCCACATCTAGAAAAGTCGAGTGGATTAGTCGGGTTTTCCCTTGACTAACGCCGAACCCATAGTAACTTTATTCCGAGAAGATTCCTAGGGTTTAGTACACCTATGAGTACACCATATACAGAGAGGGACAGCATGAGCGCAAATCCGCTGCTTTCCATCGAAGGTCTGACCGCCTCCGTGGACGAGAAGACCATCCTCCACAACGTCAACCTCAACGTCGCCGCCGGCGAGACCCACGTTCTGATGGGACCCAACGGCGCCGGCAAGTCCACCCTCGGCCACCTGGTCATGGGCGACCCCGTTTACACGGTCAACGACGGCCGCATCGTCTTTGACGGCCAGGACATCACTGAACTCACCACCGACAAGCGCTCGCGCGCCGGCCTGTTCCTGAGCTTCCAGGCCCCGGTCGAGATTCCGGGCGTGCCGCTGTCGAGCTTTTTGCGTGCCAGCATCGCCGGCCGTCCCGGCCTGGAGATGAAGGGCAAGGAATTCCGCCGTCGCGTCAAGGAGCTCGCGGCCGAGCTCAACATGGATACCGCCTACCTCAACCGCGAGCTGGGCGTGGGCTTCTCGGGCGGCGAGAAGAAGAAGGTCGAGATGCTCCAGCTCCTGCTGCTGCAGCCCAAGCTCGCCATCCTGGACGAAACCGACTCCGGCCTGGACGTCGACGCCCTGTCCACCGTCAGCCACGGCATGGACGCGTACCGCAAGAGTTGCGACGGCTCCATGCTCATCATCACGCACAACACGCGCATCTTGGAGCACCTGGATGCCGTGCGCTTCACGTCCCTCGACAAGGATGCCGGCGGCCTGCGCTCCCTGCGCTAGATTGGCTGCTCGGTTTGGTAAAATACCTCCGCACTTGGGAACGGATGGGCTCCGGTGGGCTCCGCGGTCCTCAAAACCGTTGCGAGGCGTGCAAAACGTCTTGGATGTGTTCGATTCACATACGTTCCCGCCATACGCTACCAGCGCTTTTGTGCTCGCGGTCTTGCTGCGTGCCGCAAAGGCGCTGTTTTGTTTTTGTACGGGTCCGCCGTGTCGCCTGTCATGTCGTCTACGGTAACTGATCCCGTGTGTCGGGTTTCGAGCATGCCGATGGAGGTGTTTTGCCGTATGACTACCGTAAGACGTGCCGATCTTTCTTGTGTCGTCCAGGCGGGCGGGCTGTCCTCGCGCATGGGCTGCGATAAGGCGCGCATGACGTTTTGCGGCGAGCCGCTCATCGAGCGTGTGCTGGGTCGGCTGGCGCCAGTTGCCGGCGAGTTGGTCGTGACGACTTCGCGTCCCAGCGAGCTTGCCTATCTTGAGGAGCGCGCGTTTGGCGGCCTGGTGCCGCGTGTGGTGGCGGACCTTGAAGGACCGGCGGGTGCCATGCGCGGCATCGCGAGCTCGTTGGCCGCGGCCCGATTGCCGCTCGTGGCGATCGTCGCCTGCGATATGCCGTTCGTCTTGCCAGAACTGATCGGCGCGCTTGCCGATCGTGTTGAGTCTGAGGCGCTCGACGTGTGCGTGCCGCGCGAGGAGCGGGGGATTGAGCCGCTTTGCGCCGTTTGGCGCCGTGACGCGTGTGCGTCAGTTTCCCAAGAGCTGCTCGCCTGCGACCGCCAGCGCATTCGCTGCCTGATCAATCGCGTTCAGGCCGGTTATATGGATGAGCCTCAGATTGTCGCGGTCGCCGGCTCAACGCTCTGCTTCGAGAACGTCAATACGCCCGAGGAGTTTGCGGCGGCCGAGTTGCTTGCCTAGACGATTGGAGTTGCCATGTCTCACGATATTTGTCCCGACACGGGAGAGCCTTGCACTTGCGATGGTTCCGAGCCCTGTACCTGCGGCTGCGGTGGCTGTGGGCATACTGCGGAAGAGGAAGCGGCCGCCGCGGCGTATCGTGAGGCACACCTCGAAGGCCCATCCGGTGATGCCCTCGACCACGAGCGCAAGATTATCGTTTCGTTCGATAGCACCTTCGATGTGATGGAATGCGAGCAGCTGTGCCTTGCCGCCGGTGTGCCCGGGCGCATCATGCCGCTGCCTGGCTCCATCACCGCCGGCTGCGGACTGTGCTGGGCTATGCCGTTCTCGGGCGATGCCCTCGCCGCCTTCCGTGCCGCCACCGAGGGCCACGTAATCCCCGCCGACTACCATCAGCTCGTCCTCTAACCACCAAAACCACCACAAAGGTGCCTGTCCCCAATGTGGTGGTTCGGAACATGTGGACGAAACAGCTTCGAAACACGCGATTTGCGCGTCGGGTGCTCAAAAACGCTTCTACCTGCATCGTAATCAAAACGAAACATCTGCTCGTCGGCTTATGCGAAACTTTGCTGCAACAGTGCGATATTATCCATATTCGATAAAGCTCGCGGCGCATGGGGCGCCTCGAACGACATTTTTCTTTTCCATCAATTGGAGGAAGCATGAGCTACACGCAGAAAGTTCTCGACGAGCTCAAGGCCCGCTATCCCGAGCAGCCTGAGTTCATCCAGGCCGCGACCGAGATCCTCGGCACCATCCAGCCGGCGCTCGACGCCCATCCCGAGTACGAGGAGGCCGCCCTGCTTGAGCGCCTCATCGAGCCCGAGCGCATCGTTATGTTCCGTGTCCCCTGGGTCGACGACCAGGGCAAGGTCCAGGTCAACCGCGGCTACCGCGTCGAGTTCAACTCTGCCATTGGACCCTACAAGGGCGGCCTGCGCTTTAACCCGACGGTCACCCTGGGCATGCTCAAGTTCCTGGGCCTGGAGCAGATTCTCAAGAACAGCCTGACCACCCTGCCCATGGGCGGCGGCAAGGGCGGCTCCGACTTTGACCCCAAGGGCAAGTCCAACAACGAGATCATGCACTTCTGCCAGTCCTTCATGACCGAGCTCTATCGCCACATTGGCCCCAACACCGACGTTCCCGCCGGCGACCTGGGCGTTGGCGGCCGCGAGGTTGCCTACCTGTTCGGTCAGTACAAGCGCCTGACCAACGAGTGGACCGGCGTCCTTACCGGCAAGGGCCTCTCCTTTGGCGGCTCGCTCGCCCGTACCGAGGCCACCGGTTACGGTCTGGTCTACTTTGTGGACGAGTACCTCAAGAGCCGCGGCGACTCCTTCGAGGGCAAGAACGTCGTCGTTCACGGTTCCGGTAACGTCGCTATCTACGCGGTCCAGAAGGTCGCCCAGCTCGGCGGCAAGGTCCTGGCCTGCTCCGACACCCATGGCTGGGTCGAGGATCCCGACGGCATCGACTACACCGTGCTCGAGCATGTCTACAACAAGAAGCGCTCCGGCCACGACAAGGGCGTTACGCTCGCTATGTACGTCGACGAGAAGCCCAATGCCACGTGGCACGAGGGTGACGGCCGCGGCGTGTGGCAGCTGCCCTGCGACATCGCGCTGCCCTGCGCTCGCGAGAACACGCTGCTGCTCGAGGATGCCCAGGCGCTCGTCGCCAACGGCTGCAAGGTGGTCGGCGAGGGCGCGAACATGCCCACGACCATCGAGGCCACGACCTACTTCCAGGAGAACGGCGTCGCCTTTATGCCCGGTAAGGCTGCCAACGCCGGCGGCGTGCTCGTGTCCGGCCTGGAGATGAGCCAGAACGCCGAGCACCTGTCCTGGACCTTCGAGGAGGTCGACGGCAAGCTCGAGCAGCTCATGCGCGGCATGTTCCACAACGTGGACGACACCGCCAAGAAGTACGGCGAGGAGGGCAACTTCGTCATGGGTGCCAACATCGCCGGCTTCCTGAAGGTCGCCGACGCCATGCTCGCCCAGGGCGTCTGCTAAATCTTCACTCGATATAGCATCGCGGAAGGCTCCCAGCCATCTTGGCTGGGAGCCTTTTTGATCCGCATACGACGGAGGAAAACGGTTCATTTTGTCGCGACACGAGCTGTGCCCCCTCGTTTGGTACACTTAAAGGTACTGGACAAGTGGAGAGATGGGGGAGAACGTGCTCAAGTTCGGTACCTACGTCCGTGTTGGAAACGCGGCCGAAGCCTATGAGCTCTTGCAGAAGAACCGCAACAACAAGATTGTGGGCGGCGGCATCTGGATGCGCCTGGGTTCGCGTCGCGTGGCGACGGCGATTGACCTTTCGGCCTGTGGACTCGATCAGATCGAGGAGACCGAGACCGAGTTTCGCATCGGTGCCATGTGCACCCTGCGCCAGCTCGAGCGTCATGCCGGGCTCAACGCGCTTGTCAACAATGTCTTTGAGTTTGCCGTCCACGACATCGTGGGCGTGCAGCTGCGCAATACCGCCACGGTGGGCGGCAGCATCTACGGCCGCTTTGGCTTCTCGGACGTGCTCTCGGCGTTCCTGGCGCTCGATTCGTATGTTGAGCTGACGGGTGCCGGCCGCGTACCGCTTGCCGAGTTCGTTGACATGGGCTACGTGCGCGACGTGATCGAGCACGTGGTGGTCGTCAAGCACGATTACCGTGCGAGCTACGAGGCCGTGCGCAAGGCCGCGACCGACTTCCCCTCGCTGAACGTCACCGCCGCCTGGTGGAACAACAGATGGCATGTCACCGTGGGCGCCCGCCCGCTGCGCGCGACCTTGCTGCAGGGCGAGGCGTGCGGCCTGGTGAACGAGCATCCTTCCGAGGATGAGCTTCGCGCCCTTGCCGCATCCGTGCGTGCCCTGAGCTACGGCACCAACCTGTGGGGCTCAGCCGAGTACCGCCGTCGCATCTCGG
>CAJMRZ010000033.1 GCA_905215945.1 uncultured bacterium
GGCGGTCTCGGAGCCGCTCGTCGAGTATCTGGCGAGTCCCAGCCCCACAACGGTCTGCCTCATCATTGCCGACTCGCTTGCCAAGAACACACGCCTGTATAAGGCGATCGCCAAGATCGATAAGAAGGCCGTGATCGATTGCTCCGGCACCAAGCGCTGGGAGCTACCGCGCCGCGTGCAGCAGATGGCGACGCAGCACGGCAAGTCGATCTCGACGGCGGCCGCCGAGGAGCTCGTCTCGCGTTCGGGCGAGAACACTCGCATGCTCGATAACGACTTGGCTAAGCTTGCCCAGATGGTCGAGGCGCCCCAGATTGAGCTTGCCGACGTTGAGCGCTGGATTGTACGTACGGCCGAGGTTCAACCCTGGGACTTTCTCAATGCGGTCTCGGCCCGTGACATGCGACGCTCGCTCGAGCTTTTCAATCTATTGCCCGATAAGAGCTACGTGTGGACTTATACATTGCTGTGCGGCCGCATCCGCGAGCTGATCGTCGCCAAGGCGCTCGATGCGCGCGGACAGGGTCGTGAGCTGGCCGCAACACTCAAGCTTCAGTCCTGGCAGGTCAAGAATCACCTGACCTGGGCACGTCGCTTTTCGATGGCAGAGCTCGTCGCGGCGCTCGAGGGGGCGGTCGATGTAGAGCTCGCGCTCAAGGGTTCGGCCGATTCTGAGGCCGCGCTTTTGCTCTGGATTACGAACATCTTGAGAAAATCGTGATGATACCTGCCTATTTGACAAATTCGTTCTATCCCTTTGAGAGGGAGCGTGCTATAGTAGGCGCTTGCATGACCTCACCGTGTCTCAGAGGTGTCATACATTTTTTGCAAGGAACTCGAAAGGAACTCCAGAAGTGGCAAACATCAAGTCTCAGAAGAAGCGTATCCGCACCAATGAGGCAGCTCGCATGCGTAACAAGGCTGTCAAGTCCGAGCTCAAGACGCTGACCAAGCACGTCCAGTCCGCCGTCGCCGAGGGCGACGCCGAGAAGGCCCAGGCTGCCCTCAAGACCGTCACCAAGCGTCTCGACATGGCTGCCGCCAAGCATGTTATCCACAAGAACCAGGCTTCCAACCGCAAGTCCGGTCTTGCCAAGCTCGTGAACAGCATCAACGCCTAAGTTGTAAATTTCACACCACACAGATTACGCGCATAAATGGAGCCTGTTTTATGGAACAGGCTCCATTTTTTGTACCGCTCGGGTAAGATAGTCCGCATGAATACTTCAATTGACATTTCCCACATCCGCAACTTCTCAATTGTTGCGCACATCGACCATGGCAAGTCCACGATCAGTGACCGCATTCTCGAGCTCACCCATACCGTCGACGAGCGCGACATGGAGTCGCAGCTGCTCGACACCATGGATATCGAGCGCGAGCGCGGCATTACGATCAAGTCCAATGCCGTCCGCGTTTCCTATGACGCCGACGATGGCGAGACGTATCAGTTCAACCTGATCGATACGCCGGGCCACGTTGACTTTACCTACGAGGTCTCGCGCTCGCTGGCAGCCTGTGAGGGCGCGGTGCTCGTTGTCGACGCCACGCAGGGCGTCGAGGCGCAGACCGTCTCCAACGCGACGCTCGCTATGAACGCCAATCTGGATATTGTTCCTGCCATCAACAAGATTGACCTGCCCTCGGCCCATCCCGACGAGGTCAAGACCGAGATCGAGGATGACCTGGCGATTCCCGCCGATGATGCCGTGTGCGTGTCGGGCAAGACCGGCGAGGGTATTCACGATCTGCTAGAGTCCATCGTCTTTTTGATCTCTCCGCCTAAGGGCGATGCAAATGCTCCGCTCAAAGCGCTCATTCTGGATTCGTACTTTGACGAGTATCGCGGCGTGGTGGCCACGGTGCGCGTCTTTGACGGCTCCATCAAAAAGGGCGATACCCTGCGCATGATGCAGGCAGAGGGCGACTTTTTGGTCGACGGCGTGGGTGTCAAGCGTCCTGCCGAGACCCCGGTTGACGCGCTGACGGTTGGCGAGGTCGGCTACGTGGTCACGGGCCTGAAGGACCCCGAGGCCGTTCGCGTGGGCGACACCCTTACCTGGGCGTCGAACCCCTGCCCCGAGCCGCTTCCTGGTTACCGCGAGGCCAAGCCCATGGTCTATACGGGCCTGTTCCCGATCGATAACAAGGACTACGAGAACCTGCGTGACGCACTCGATAAGCTGCACGTCAACGACCCATCGTTGGTGTGGGAGCCCGAGACCTCGGTGGCGCTCGGCTTTGGCTTCCGCGTGGGCTTCCTGGGCCTGCTGCACATGGAGGTCGTCAAGGAACGCCTGGAGCGCGAGTTCAACTTGGACCTCATTGCCACGAGCCCCTCGGTGGACTATCACGTCTACAAGACTGACGGCGAGATGATTGATGTCCGTAGCCCGCAGGATCTTCCCGAGGCCACGCGCATCGAGCGTATCGAGGAACCCTACCTCAAGGCAAAGATCATCTGCCCGCCTGAGTACACGGGCGCCGTCATGCAGCTCGCCATCGAGCACCGCGGCGTTACGACCGACATGATCCACCTGACGAGCAAATCGGTCGAGATGCGCTTTGACATGCCGCTCGCCGAGCTCATCCTGGACTTCTTTGACCAGCTCAAGAGTCGTACCAAGGGCTATGCCTCGCTCGACTACGAGTTCAACGAGTACCGTCCCTCCGAGCTCGTTAAGCTCGATATCTTGCTTTCGGGCGACGAGGTGGACGCGCTGTCGTTTATCGTCCACAAGGACAAGGCCTATGGTCTGGCCCGTGGCCTGTGCGACAAGCTTAAGGAGATCATCCCGCGTCAGCTGTTCGAGGTGCCCATCCAGGGTGCTATCGGCAATAAGATCATTGCCCGCTCCACCGTCAAGGCGCGTCGCAAGGACGTGCTTGCTAAGTGCTACGGCGGCGATATCTCGCGTAAGCGCAAGCTGCTCGAGAAGCAGAAAGAGGGCAAGAAGCGCATGAAGGCCATCGGATCGGTCGAGGTCCCGCAGGAGGCCTTTATGGCGATCCTCAAGGTGGACGAGTAGGTCTATGGCGCTTTCTGAATACAGCAAGCGGCTGCTGGGCGCCTATGCCGAGCAGCCGTTCCTTATGGCTCCCATGGCGGGCGTGACCGACCCTGCCTACCGCATCATGTGCCGCCGTCGCGGTGCCAACCTTGCCTACAGCGAGATGGTGAGCGTGGCGGGCCTTGCCTATGCCAGCAACAAGACCTGGCGCCTGGTGCTACCGGCCGACGAGGAGCAGCAGATTTGCGTGCAACTCTTTGGCTCCAAGCCCGATCAGTTTGCGAGCGCCGTCGCTGCCGTCGAGGAGCGCGTTGGCGATCGCCTGTCGCTCATCGATATCAATATGGCATGTCCCGCCCGCAAGGTTGTTACCAAGGGCGAGGGCTCGGCGCTCATGCGCACGCCCGACCTGGCGGAGAAGATCGTCGAGGCCACGGTGGGCGCGGCGCACGTGCCCGTGACCGTCAAGATTCGCAAAGGCTTTTATGCCGAGGACCGCAATGCCGCGACATTTGCCCAGATGCTTGAGGGCGCAGGGGCTGCCGCAGTCGCCGTGCATGGTCGTTGCGCCACGCAGCTCTATACGGGCCAGGCCGATTGGTCGGTCGTCGATGAGGTTGCCGACGCCGTTGAGATTCCCGTGATTGGTTCGGGCGATGTGTTCTCGGCCGAGGATGCCGCGGAGCATCTGCGCAACTCGGGTGCCAGCGCGGTGTTTATCGCGCGCGGTATCTACGGTAATCCCTGGGTCTTTGGTGATGCTCGCGCTCTTGCGCTCGATGGCATACCGGTGCCGCCGCGCAGCTCGGTCGAGCGCCTGGACGCCCTGCGTGAGCACCTAACGCTGACGCATGAGCTCCTGCCGCTCATGTCGCGTGCCCGCACGTATGCAAGCTGGTACTTAAAAGGCATGCCCCATGCCGCCGCTTGGCGTGCCCATGTGGTGCGCTGTTCCACTTACGAGGAGTTTATGGCACTGGTCGATGAGATCGAGCGCGATGTGGTGGCCTGCGAGGCCGCCCTTGCCGCCGGCGAATCGGTGCCCCCTCATCCTCTGGAGGCTTAAGGGTGGCCGTTACCGCACTGTACGTGCACGTGCCGTTTTGCGCCCAAAAGTGCCGGTACTGCGACTTTGACTCACGCAGTTTTGCTCCGTGCGACCTGAGCGCTGCGCTCGATGCCTATTTTGAGCAGTTGTTCGCGCGTCTCGATGCTTTTGGCAAGGCTGATGCCCTTGACCAGATCCGCACCGTCTATGTTGGTGGCGGTACGCCGTCGCTGGCGGGGGAGCGCCTGGTGGAGCTGGCGCGGCGTATTCGTGCGTGGTGTGCCCCCGTTGAGTTTACCTGCGAGGCCAATCCCGAGTCGCTGACCGCCGAGCTTGCCACTGCGCTTGCCGAGGTTGGTGTCACACGCGTCTCTCTGGGCGTGCAAACGCTCGATAACACCGAACTTACCGCCATCGGCCGTATTCACGATGCCGATCGGGCGCTCGCTGCCATCGCGACGGTCAAGAACGCTGGGCTTGACGCGTCGTGCGACCTAATGTGTGGACTTCCCGGGCAGACCGCAGCGAGTTGGAAGCGCACGCTCGATGGCGTGCTGGCGGCGGCCCCGCATCATGTGTCGGTCTACCCGCTCACGCTTGAGGAGGGGACGCCCCTTTATCGCATGGCGTGCCGCGACGAGTCACTCGAGCCCGATGAGGATTTCCAGGCCGCATGCATGGACATTGCGCGCGAGCGGCTGAGCTCGGCGGGCTACCATCCGTATGAGGTGGCGAGCTACGCGCTCGACGACCATGAGTGCGCCCATAACATTGCCTACTGGACCGGACGGGGCTACCTGGGCCTGGGTCGTTCTGCCGCGGGCATGCTCGACGCCGAGGATTTCGACCGTCTTGCAGGTTTGTTCCCCGGCGTGTCTCCTCGAGGCGGTGCGTACCGCGTGCGTCTGGTGCAACGTGACGATGACGCGACGGCGTTCGAGGCCGAATATCTCTCGCAGCGCGAGGCTGCGGCCGAAGACCTGATGCTCGCTTGTCGCATGACGCGTGGTGTCGCGTCCGACCTTTTGGTTCGCGCGGCTCGTGTCACCCCGGCCGATGAGCTGGCAGCTGCCTGCGATCGCGCGCTCGAATTGGGTCTTGCCACTTGGGTGCCCGAGACGCTCGGAGTCCATGAGGGACCCTTCACTTCGGCAGATGTCATCGCGGGCCATGTTCGAGCTCGTTTAGCGCCGACACACCTGGGCTGGCTCGATGGAAATGTTCTGTTCGAGCTGTTTTGGGATCTAGCTTAGGCCGCTCGGGTAGAATTACCGGAATATATACGCTGCTGTGAGCAGGAGGTTGCCGCGCATGGCGACGATGAACGAAAAAGATTACTACGAGATTTTGGGTGTCTCCAAGGACGCCACCTCGCGTGATATTCAAAAGGCCTTCCAGCAAAAGGCCCGCAAGCTCCATCCGGACGTCAACAAAGAGCCGGATGCCGAGGAAAAGTTTAAAGAGGTTTCCGAGGCCTACGCCGTGCTTTCGGATGAGCAAAAACGTGCGCGCTACGACGCCATGCGTTCTGGCAATCCCTTTGCCGGTGCTCCTACGGCTTCGCCCTATGGTGGCGGCTACGCCGGCAACACGGGTTATGGCAATCCCTTTGAGGGCGGCTTTCCTTTTGGCGGTGCCTGGGGCCAGCAGCGTCGTGGGCAGGCTGCCTATAATCCCGAGAACGGCGCCAATGTAGTCGTCGATATCAAACTCGACGCCAAGGAGGCCAAGGGCGGTGCCCGCAAGACCGTCCGCTATACGCGTTTCGATACGTGCGGACATTGCGGCGGCTCGGGCTCCGTTTCGTCTGAGCATGCCCATACCTGCCCGAGCTGCGGTGGCCGCGGCCACATCGACGTCGACCTGTCCTTCCTGTTTGGTGCGGGCACGTTCCAGTCGGTCTGCCCCGAGTGCGGCGGTTCCGGTAAGGTCGTGGCCGACCCCTGCCCCGATTGCGGCGGCAGCGGTCGTACTCGCGTAACCTCCGAGCAGACGATTGAGTTTCCTGCCGGCACGCACGATGGCGATGAGGTCCGCATTGGCGGCATGGGTCATGCTGGCACCAACGGTGCCGCGGGCGGCGACCTGGTCGGTCGCGCCCATGTTGAGGCCGAGCGCTTGGAAGGCAAAGCTCGTACCGGTTTTTACCTGATGGGCATCGTGGCGCCGTTTTTGGTACTCTCGGCCATCTCGGGCGTGTTCTCGGCCTTTGCCGTGATGTGCTTTATTCCGTTTACCATGGGCCTGTTCATGGTGCTTTCGGACGGTGTGCTTCATCGCAGCCTGCTGTGGTGGAAGCGCGGTGCGATGCAGTTTGCCAACGGTTTTGCCAACGGATTTATGTTTGCGCTCGTGTCGGTTTGGTTTGCGAGCTGCTCGCAACGTGCCATGCTTTCGCCCTACGCAATGCAATAACATCTAGCCCTCTGTTTGCGGCCGGCCCAGCTTGGGTATAGGACGCACTGTGACAATAATGAAAGTCGGAAGGATTCGGTCGTGTCGGAAAATAGGGATTACTACGAGGTACTTGGCGTCGACAAGGATGCCGATGCGCGGACGATTAAGCGCGCGTTTCTAAAGAAGGCCCGTACCGTACACCCGGACGTTTCGGACGACCCCGAGGCCGAGGCCAAGTTCAAGGAGCTCAACGAAGCCTATTCCGTTCTTTCCGATGAGCAGAAGCGTGCTAACTATGACCGTTACGGCACTGCCGACGGCCCCGGTGGCTCCGGCTACGTCGATATCAACGATATCTTTGGTGGCATGGGCATGGACGACTTGTTCTCGTCGTTCTTTGGCGGCGGTGCCGGCGGTGGCGCCCGCAGCCGTCGCGAGCGCCGCCGGGGTCGCGATATGGCCATCTCCCTTTCGGTGACGCTCGAGGAGGCGGCACTCGGCTGCAAAAAGACAATCAGCTATGACCGCCTTGCTCCTTGCGAGGACTGCAATGGCACCGGTAGGGCAGAGGGCGCACAGGAAAAGCAGTGCGGCCGCTGCCACGGTACGGGCTACGTCACGACGGTTCAGCGTTCGTTCCTGGGCCAGGTTCAGTCTTCCTCGCCTTGCCCTGACTGCCATGGCGAGGGCACGGTTATCGACCATCCCTGCGAGACCTGCGACGGTCAGGGCCGCACGCCTTCGCACGAAAAGATCGACATCGATATTCCCGCCGGCGTTTCGACCGGTCGCCAGCTGCGTGTGAGCGGCTTTGGCGAGGCCGGCCTTCGCGGCGAGCCTTCGGGCGACCTGATTGTCAACGTGCGCGTTGCCGACCACGAGCGCTTTAAGCGCAACGGCGACGACCTGTACCTGGTGAGTGATATCTCGATTGCGCAGGCTGCGCTCGGCTGCGAGATCGAGGTCGAGGGTATTATGCCCGACGAGGTCGTTAAGGTGACGGTTCCCGCCGGCGCCCAGTACGGCGACACCGTGAGCGTCAATAATTACGGCATGCCGCGCATTGGGGGTGGCGGTTCGCGTGGTCGCCTGATCGTGCAACTGCGCGTGGTCGTTCCCACCAATCTTTCCAATAAGCAGCGCGAGCTGCTCCGTGCTTTTGCCGATGAGATGGGCGATGACGTCGCTTCCGGTAAGAAGTCGGTGACCGACCGTATCAAGAGTGCCCTCGACGATATCCTCGATTAAGGAGCCCGCGTGCTCGCACCCCATATTTCCGTCGTCAACCTCGGCTGCCGTGTCAACCGGGTTGAGTCTGACCGTATCACTGCCGATCTTATGCGCTTGGGCTTTGCTATTGTGGAGCCCCAGGATGCCGATCTGATCGTCATTAACACTTGTGCCGTTACGGGCGAGGCCGAGGCCAAGACCCGTAAGGCCGTCCGTCATGCGCTGGCCCATCCAAACGAGCCCTATGTGGTCGTGACCGGATGCGTGGTCAATTTGCATCCCGAGGAGCTGTCGGAGCTTTCGGATCGCGTGATTGCCGAGCCGTCCAAGATAGATGTCGCCGAACGTGTATGCGAGGTGCTGGGCGTTGAGTCCGATAGCGTTCCCGCCTGCAGCGATGGCGAGGTGGTCGATGCGCTCGGTCGCTCTCGCCTTGGCGTGAAGATTCAGGATGGCTGCAACCATCGCTGCACCTATTGCATTGTGTGGAAGGCGCGCGGCCCCGAGCGCTCCGTGCCCGTCGAGTCCGTGCTCGAGCAAGTTCGCGAGGCCCAGGAGGCCGGCGTGCCCGAGGTGGTGCTGACCGGTGTGAACCTGGGTGCCTACGATGGCAAGAGCGCGACCGACGAACATGTCGAAATCGATGAGCTGCTCGAGGCCATCATGGAGCGCACGTCTATTCCGCATGTGCGCATTTCCTCGGTCGAGCCCATGGATATCTCCGAGCGCCTGCTTAAGGTTATGGCGCGCTACCCGCAGCGTATCGCCCCGTTTTTGCACCTGCCCGTGCAGTCCGGCTGCACCAGGACACTGCATCGCATGGGCCGTCCCTATAGTGCGGAGGCCTTTGAGGACACGGTGCGTATGATTCGCGCCAATCTGCCGCTGGCGTCACTTTCTTGCGACGTTATTGTCGGCTTCCCCGGCGAGACGGACGAGGAGTTCGAGGAGTCGCTGGCGCTGTGCCGCCGTGTGGGTTTCTCGCGTATGCACGTGTTCCGCTACAGCAAGCGTCCCGGTACCCTTGCTGCCGACATGCCCGACCAGGTGCCACCCGAGGTTATGGCCGAGCGCAGCCGCCGTATGCGGGCCGCCGCGCAGGAGCTCGCTATTGCCGACGCTCGTCGTCGCGTGGGCACTGTCGAGCGTGCCGTGCTCGAGTATGGTGACAACCTGACGCTCGGTTCGTTCCATCATGCCCGTCTTGACGATACCTGTGGACTTACAGCCCCGTGCCTGCTCGATGTTGCTATCATCGGAGTCGATGATTCCGGCTTGGTCCATGCACGCAGGGAGGTTCATGGAAGCCTCGAAGATTAGACTTACCGTTCCCGAGGGAATTGATCCCTCGTGCGTTTTGGGCGCCGGCGACGGCGTCCTTCGTGCGCTCGAGAGCTTGGTTCGCGCCCACGTGGTCGCCCGTGGCGATAGCATCGCCGTGAGCGGCGACCCGGACGAGGTCGAACTCGTGGCGCGCTTTTTCGAGCACGCTTTTCGCGAGGCGGCCGCCGGACGCACGCTGTCTGCCGACGATGTCTCTCGCTGCCTGGCCGTATTGCGCGACGGTGAGCACGAGGCTACGTCGCTTCGCGATGATGTGCTGCTTTCGCATCGCGGTCGCGTCATTCGCCCCAAGACGCTCGGTCAAAAGCGCTATGTGGATGCCATCCGCTCGCATACCATCACGTTTGGCCTGGGTCCTGCCGGTACCGGTAAGACCTATCTGGCCATGGCGCTCGCCGTTGCCGCGCTCAAGCGTCACGAGGTGGGCCGTCTGATCTTGACGCGTCCGGTTGTCGAGGCGGGGGAGAACCTGGGTTTTTTGCCCGGTACCCTTGAGGAAAAGATCGACCCCTACATGCGTCCGCTCTACGACGCCCTTTTTGACATGATGGATCGCGAGCGCACCGATGAGCTTATGGAGCGTGGCGTGATCGAGATCGCCCCGCTTGCCTACATGCGCGGCCGCACGCTGAGCGATGCCTTTGTGGTGCTCGACGAGGCGCAAAATACCACGCCCGAGCAGATGAAGATGTTCCTGACGCGCTTGGGCTTTAACTCCAAGTTCGTGATTACCGGCGACCTGAGCCAGCGTGACCTGGTGGGTCGTCGTGGCGGTCTTGCCGACGTTGAGCAGATTTTGGGCCGTGTCGACGATGTCGCATTTTCTCACCTCGAGCGTGCCGACGTGGTACGCCATGCCTTGGTGGGGCGTATCGTCGAGGCATACGATGCTTATGATGATGTACGCGAGAAGCGCGTGCGCGACCGAAAGGAGTCCCGTTGAGTGTATTGATCAGCAACGATGCCGAGCTCGATACGCTGCTTGACGCGCTGGAGGTGGAGCACATCTGCGAGGTCGTGCTTGCCGCCGAGGGCGTTGAGCGTGAAGTCGAGATTTCCCTTTCGTATGTCGACGAGGACGAGATGCACGAGCTCAACCACGAGTGGCGCGGTATCGACCGCACCACCGATGTCCTCTCGTTTGAATGCGACTCGGCCTTTGACGAGGATATTCCCGCCGACGAGACGCTCGAGCTCGGCGATATCATCTTGGCCCCGGAGGTCATTGCCCGTCAGGCCCCCGGCTTTGGCAATAGCCCTGCCGACGAGTGCCGCCTGATGCTCGTGCATGGCATGCTGCACCTGCTGGGGTATGACCATATCGAGGACGACGAGGCCGAGGTCATGGAGGCCCGCGAGGACGCCATCCTGCGCGATCTGGCGCTCGAGCGCGGCGAGGACCCCAAGCTGGTCCACGTCGGCCCCATCACCAACCACGCCCACGACTAGGAGCCGTCTATGATTCCCGGATCGAACAAGGACCATCCGTCCTTCTTAAAGTCGTTCTCCTATGCCATGGAGGGCTTCGTCACCGCCGTCAAGACCGAGCGCAACATTAAGGTCATGCTCGTTGCGGGCGTGTGCACCGTCGTTGCCGGCTGCATCGTGGGGCTCGACATTGCCGAGTGGGCCACGATTATCATCTGTTGCGGCCTGGTGATTCACGGCGAGCTGTGCAACACCGCCATGGAGGCGATCGTCGACCTGGCGACCCAGGAGCTCCATCCGTTGGCCAAGCGTGCGAAGGACATCGCCGCCGCCTCTGTATACGTTCTTTCCATCACCGCCGCGATTGTGGGATTGCTGGTATTTGCCCACGCACTCGACTTTATTTAGAAAGGGATTTCCATGTCCGACACTATGCAGCCTATCGATGAAACTCTGGATGACGAGTCCCTGGATGCGGTGGATACCGAAGCGGCCGAGGCATACGAGGAGATCGAGGAGTTCGACCCGTTTGAGGGCATGAGCGACGAGGAACTCGACGCCCTGTGCGACGAGGACGATAGCCTCGTGGGCTTTGGCGACGTTGAGCCCGGTTTCCGCAGCGGCTT
>CAJMRZ010000034.1 GCA_905215945.1 uncultured bacterium
TGGGAGGACCAGGGCATTGTCACCATCAGCGGTATGACCGAGCGCGACAGCATGGTGTCGTCGCCCAAGTTGGAAGAGGCGCGAGAGCTCGCCCGCAAGCTGGCCTAATGACAAGAAGAACGCATGGCAATCGGTGTTGGTGGAAAGCCTACTTCCCTTACCAAGAGGATTGCTGATTGCCATGCATAGTTGCTGACATTTTCTTTTGCAACTTTTGCTATTTTTTGCAAGTTTTGCTATCAGCTGTAGCTGGTCTTTATCTGAGGAACGCTCCTTGATTTATTGCTTATCGTTGGTAACTGTCACGGTCGAAATGTCTTCGCGGCAGCCGATCGGCTCTCGTCGAGCTCCTTCAGTCGGGAGAGGCAGCGGTCCAGAAACCCGCTCCTGGCTTGCGCGGCAAGGAGTCCGTCGCAGAAGCGGTCGCCACGAACGCACCACGTGATGCATGCACGTATCAGATCAATGTCCCCATGGTCGATGTCGCAGCTGTCTATGCCTTCCGAGGTGTCGATGCTATGGCGTTCAAGCGTCTCGAAGTAGCTGGTGTCCGCGAACCCGTCCAATTCATAGAAATCGTCGACGAAATCCTCGAGTCCGAGCGTCCCGCCCCCAAGCTCGACATTCATGTTTCTGTCCGTCAGCTTGCCAGCGTACTTGGTTAGTCTTTCGAACATGTTCGCTCTTTAGCTCAAAAGTCCGTTGTCGCCCAGGTAGTCCACGAAGGCATCGATGATCCGTGCCGTGCGAGTCGCGATGTCTATTTCGGTGAAGTCTCCCATGACTTGTGTCAGGCGCACGAGTTCCGCGATCTTTGTTCCGGCTTTTCGCTTGCCATTGCCGTCGGTGTATCCCTCATAGTACTTGCGCTTGTCGCAGAATCTGTAGTCGGCGGCGCGGATGTTTACACGCTTCTCGAGCAGCGCCTTGTTACCCAGCGCCTCCAGGTTGGATTGGTCGACGAGCGGGTCTATCTCGTTGCGCTTCTTGGCATAGATGTGCTCAATTTCGAGCGTGGTGTCCAGGTCCATGAGCGGTTGATCTGGGTCTGCGTACGCCCACCAAGTGAGCATGGACTTCGTTACAGGCCTGCCGTTGGTGAACACGTAGGTTCGGAATCGCTCAGTAATATTTGCGCGATTGAAGTGGTGGTTAGGAAACTCCACCGGGCGGTGCTCCACGATGTTGATCATCTCGGGATACACTGGCGAACGCAGCGCGTTCACGCCGGGACGCTCAATGGCGTAGGCGAAAATGAATGCCGTGATCTTGTTTAGAAAGCCGTAGAGTGCCTCGTCGTCGAGGACACCCTTGCTGTCGCTGTTGGCAAGGAACCAGACGCTTAGCAGATAGGTCCACATGCCGTTGGGGGCGTAGTTCAGCACGAAGAGCCTGCGGAGCACGCGCTCGCTGAATCCTTCCTGCGCGTCGACGCGTTTCCAGAAGCTGAGCAGGGCCTCAAGATCGCCGAGCGTGGCGTCCTCCTTGAGTATGGCGTAGCCATCGGCACCGAAGAAGTCGCGCAACGATGCGGTGGTCGTGTCGCGGATGCCTTTCTTCGCGCGGCGGTAGTACATATAGCGCGTAAATAGCTCATCGGTTGGTGTACCGCGCATGGGCCGGAAGATAGCGTTCGCTCCCTCCTCGAGCCCCTTCCAGCGACGGATGAACTCATCCTTGCGCCCCGTGTCGGAATAATGCTTGTAGAACTGGCTCTTGAAGATGTCGGCATCTGAGAGAGGCAACCCTCGGTCGTTTAGAGTCGAGAAGATGCGTAGCGCGGTGTCCTGCGACTCCGCTTCAATGGGCAACAGTATCACATTGTTGATGACGCGTGTGGCCATGTAGACGGTGTAGGTGGGCCACTCGCTCACCAGTTGCTCAATTTTCCTCTGGAAGAAAGCAAAGTTGCGGGCATAGGCGCTTTTCCAGCCATCGCCTACATTGCCCTCTCGTAAAATCTCGAGGAATTCATTTTTGTCGTTGTCCGATGCAACCTCGGAGTCGATCTTGAGACGCTCCATGTCGGGCTCGTCGAACTCGTCGGTCTTCCATACACAACGGGCGATTGCCTCGCGCATCTTCACAGACTGCTTATCCTTCATGTTGGTGAACTTGTCGTAGAACGCGCGGAGCAGCAGCATGATGGTGGTGAGGCGTTGCTGGCCGTCAATGATCTCGAGTTGGCCAGAGAGGTTCTTAAAGGTGACGATGGGTCCTAGGAAGTATTCGTCGTTCTCGCTGTCGAAACGCTCGTAGTCATCGCCTGGAAAAGCGAACGAGAACAGGTCATCCCACAGCGTTGCGCATTCATCCTCGCCCCAGGCGTAGGGCCTCTGGTAGTCGGGGATGAGGAAGTCTGATCGCTTATCGGTGAGAAGATCGCGAATCGATCGCTGGTCGATGTTGAGCTTGGACATGAGCTGTACCTTCCGCGCGGGAACAATCAAGATGACACGGATTATATCGCCGAAGTCGTCATTCGCTCTATTGCTGCGAGCTACTGAATCTAGCAACCGCTGGCCAACCCTTACGGTTTCATGTCGTGATCCATATCGGCGCCGATCAATGCCCGTGATGCTTCTGCTTGCACCTTCTTTGGAGAGCGCGAACGAGAGATGCGATCTACAGACGACTGAATAGCTCCATCTGTTTTGGTTACAACAAAATGCGTGCCGAGCGCCTGCGGCATGAAGGAGGGAGTCTTCGCCTCGCCCATCTACTGGTTTGATATCACTGCGCAGGAGAAGGCCGCCATCGACCGCCTGTACGCCTTCGGTGCCACGGGCTTCCCGTTCACCAAGACGGCCCTTTTGCTCGATAGCCACAGCGAGGGCGTCTATGATGCGGCGATTGCTATGTACAAGTCCACATGCGCGTACTGCAAGTGGGAGGACCAGGGCATTGTCACCATCAGCGGTATGACCGAGCGCGACAGCATGGCCTCCTCGCCCAAGTTGGAAGAGGTGCGAGAGCTCGCTCGCAAGCTCGCCTAAGGATAAGAAGAACGCATGGCAGTCGGCGTTATTTGAAGTGCTTGCCGTCCTTGCCAGGTGAATCGTTGATTGCCATGCACCGTTGCCCTTGCGGACAATCTCGGCGTGCTAGGAGGCCTTCTCACTCAGGAACTCCCTGAACGCGGGGATGTCAAAGCCAACGAGACCACGCCCGCGCTCTCCGATGACGCCGTCCTCCAGGAGGCGGCGTTTGTATTGGCTTGCGTAGTTGCTGGCGACGCCCATGCGTTTGGCTATCTCCGAGACTCTACTGGGGCCAGAATCGGGCAGCATTGCGAGCAAAAACTCAATGTCTTTATCGGAAAGCTCCCGATAGGTCGTTTCGAGAATTCGATCGTGCAGCTCCATACGGGCAAGCAGAGAACCCTGCTGTACATCAGGTGCGCTGATTTTGGGCGAGTTCTCCGAAACATCCCATGTGCGATATCCGACGAGCTGCATCATGTAGGGGAATCCGTCGACGGCCTTCACGGCATCCTCGAGCGCTTCTGGTGTGATTGAACGTCCTCCGGCCTCAACGGTTTTGCGGAATGCGTTTGCAATTTCAACGTCAGTGATTCGTCCTAACTGATGATATTGGGAACGCCTGAGGAACGAGACGGAATCGTTACGCAGCAACGCCGATACTTTGTAGGGCAGCCCTGCCATGAGCAGGGCAACTTTTTTACCTTCGCGTACAAAGTGCTGGTAAACAGAGGCAAATTGAAGCATTTCTTCGAGATCTACTGTGACTTCATCGATGGTGATGAGAAGTCCGATGTCATGTTTTTCGAGTTGCTTAAAGATGCCATTCATGCGTGTGCGCCAGTTGCCCTGGACCTCTTGAGCATATGTCCAATCGATGCCCACTGGACCAATTTGAACGCCGTTTATGCGCGCATGAGGCTGTGAGAGGTAACTATCTGCGGCTTCTTTGGTTCGCTCGATAATATCTTCGAGCATGCCTGGCATGGCGGAGACATTTGCTGCGATCCAACCGTGTTCAAGCGCCGTTTCTGAAAGGAGCGAGAGAAGCGCCGTCTTGCCCGTTCCCCTTGCGCCCGTAAAAATGGTCGACAGGTTGGGATCTCCCGGGCCGTTGATAAAGCCACGGTTGATGTCACGCAGGATATGCTCGCGACCCGCTAGAAAGGGAGGGACGCTTCCGAATGTCGGGGTAAAGGGGTTCTTGCTGTACTCCATGGTGTCTCCTTTGCAAGTTTTGCTAATTTTTGCAAGTTTTGCTAATTTTTGCAAGTTTTGCTAACGATCGACCAAAGGGCATCGAAGCAGTGACGCTGACATTTTTTACGCAGAAAAATAAGCAGAAATCAATTAATCTGCGTTAAGAAATAGTTGAGAAGAAAAACGACGAGTCCCGGGCGCAATGCCGTTGCGCTCCGGGCCTCGTCGCTTTGCGAAGTATCTAACGGTCTCGTTGCCGTGGTACCTAGTCAAACAGGCTCGGCATGTCGTTTTCCTTCATGAGGGCACCGGCGGAGGGCAGGCTCTGCGCGGTGAACTTCTCGGCCGAGACGCCGGCGCCAAGAATCTCCTCGGTCGTGCCGACGGTGGTGACCGAGCGACCCTTCTTGGCCGTAAAGGCCTGGACGCCCTGCGTGTTGGTGGTCGTCTTGGTCTTGAGCAGTGACGTGTTGAAGTTCATCAGGCGGTAGTCGCTCGAGACCAGTGCGATGTCGCGATCTTCCTTGAGTACCTGCGCATACAGCAGTTTGCTGCCGCCGTAGATGGCGTTCTTGAGGCGCTTGCGGTTGGTTTTGGTGACGTATCCGGAAAGCGCGACGCGCACCACGCGGCCGTTCTCAAAGACAAACAGCACGTCGGCCTTGTAGTCCTCGGGGTCGATGACCCAGATGACGCTCTCGTCTGGGTCCATCTCAAGATCGGTCGGCAGGTACGAGCCCAGCTGGGCCGACTTGGTGTCCTCAAACGTCGCAACCTTGCACTTGTACACCTGGCTCTTGTTGGTAAAGACCAGCAGCTCGTGGGTGTTGGAGGACGGAAACTCGATAAAGGGCTTGTCACCGTCTTTGTACTTGAGCGTCGCAGCCTTCTTGAGCACGCGGTCCGTCATCTTCTTAAGGTAGCCATCGCGCGAGAGCATGATGGTGACCGGGTACTCCTCGACCTCGGGCTCCAAGCTCACCTCGATGACCTCATGGGGCTCGATCCTGCCCGTGCGACGTGGCGTCACATACTTCTTGTTGACCGCGGCCAGCTCGTCGCTGATGACCTTCTTGATGTTCTCCTCGCTGGAGAGGATCTCCTCAAGCTCGGCAATCTCGCCCTCGAGCTTAGCGATGTCCTTGGTGCGGTTGAGGATGTACTCCTCGTTGATGTTGCGGAGCTTAAGCTCGGCAACAAACTCGGCCTGGGTCTCGTCGATGTCGAAACCCTTCATAAGGTTGGGCACGACCTCGGCTTCGAGCTTGGTGCCGCGGATGATGGCGATGGCCTTGTCGATGTCGAGCAAAATCGCCTCGAGGCCGTGCAGCAGGTGCAGGCGCTCGGACTTTTTGCCCAGGTCAAAGTTAATGCGGCGACGCGTGGACTCAATACGCCACTTGACCCACTCGTGCAGGATCTGGCGCACGCCCATAACGCGAGGATAACCATCGACCAGCACGTTGAAGTTGCACGAGAACGAATCCTGTAGCGTGGTCGAGCGATAGAGCTTGGCCATGAGCTTGTCGGGGTCAACACCGCGCTTAAGATCGATGGCGATGCGCAGACCCGAGAGGTCGGTCTCATCGCGGATGTCGGCGATCTCCTTGACCTTGCCCTCCTTGGAGAGCTTGACGATGCGCTCGATGATGACATCGGTCTTAGTGGTATAGGGAATCTCGTAGACCTCGATGATGCGCTCTTCGGGAATCCAGCGCCAGCGGGAGCGGATCTGGAAGCTACCAAGGCCGGTCTCGATAATCTTTTCCATCTCCTCGCGGCGGTAGATGATCTCGCCGCCGGTCGAGAAGTCGGGCATGGGCATGTACTCGAGCAGGTCGCAATCGGGATCCTTGAGGTAGTGCATCGTGGCGGTGCAGACCTCGTTGAGGTTGAAGCCGCAGATGTCGGACGCCATGGCGACGCCGATGCCTTTGTTGGCCGAAACCAGAATATTGGGGAACGTGGTGGGCAGCAGGCGCGGCTCCTTCATGGCGCCGTCGTAGCTGTCGACAAAGTCGACCGGGTCCTTGTCGATGTCCTTGAAGATCTCGGCGCTGATGGGGGAGAGCTTGGCCTCGGTGTAACGCGAGGCGGCGTAGCTCAGATCGCCCGAATAGTACTTGCCAAAGTTGCCCTTCGACTCAACGAACGGCGCGAGCAGTGCCTCGTTACCGGTGGCTAGACGCACCATCGTCTCGTAGATCGCGGCATCGCCGTGCGGGTTGAGCTTCATGGTCTGACCCACGATGTTGGCGCTCTTCTGGCGCTCGCCCTTGAGCAGGCCCATCTTGTACATGGTGTAGAGCAGCTTGCGGTGCGAGGGCTTAAAGCCGTCGATCTCGGGGAATGCACGCGAGACGTTGACGCTCATGGCGTAGGGCATGTAGTTGACCTCGAGCGTCTGCGTGATCGGCTGGTCGGTGACCTCGGAGTGCAGGCCGATGACGTTCTCGGCGTTAACCTGCTTTTTCTTTGGCTGGTTCTTCGTCTTCTTCTTTGCCACGATTTCCTCTTGAACTTCTTATGGGCCGTCGTTATCGATTTGCTGCTATTGCAGGTCCAGCTGGTCCAGATATTCCTTGCCGTGCTCGGAGATATGGCGCTTGCGGCCCGCTTCGTCGTTGCCCAGCAACAGGTTAAACATGGTCTCCATCTTGGTGACGTCCTCGGGCTCCACCTTGATCAGGCGACGCGTCTCGGGGTTCATGGTGGTGAGCCACATCATGTCCGGATCGTTCTCACCAAGACCCTTGGAGCGGTTGATGGAGCACTTTTGGTCGCCAATCTCCTTGAGGATGCCGTTCTTCTCGAGCTCGGTGTAGGCAAAGTAGGTCTTCTCTTTGCAGTTGATCTCGTAGAGCGGCGACTCGGCGATATACACGTAGCCCTCGTCGATAAGCGTGGGCACCAGGCGGTAGAGCATGGTGAGCACGAGCGTGCGGATGTGGTACCCGTCGACGTCGGCGTCCGTACAGATGATGACCTTGTTCCAGTTGAGGTTGTCCAGGTCAAAGGCACCAAGGTTCTTGATGCGCTTGTCTTTGATCTCCACGCCGCAGCCCAGCACGCGCATGAGGTCCATGATGATGTCGGACTTAAAGATGCGCGGGTAGTCCTCTTTCAGGCAGTTGAGGATCTTACCGCGGACGGGCATAACGCCTTGGAACTCGGCATCGCGCGAGGTGCGAATGGCGCCTGCTGCCGAGTCGCCCTCTACGATGTAGATCTCGCGACGGTTCTTGTCCTTGGAGCGGCAGTCGATGAACTTCTGCACGCGGTTGGCCATGTCGGTCTTCTGCTGCAGGTTGGTCTTGATGCTCTGGCGCGTCTTCTCGGCGTTCTCGCGCGAGCGCTTGTTGATGAGCACCTGCTCCATGATCTTGTTGGCTGCATCTTTGTTCTCGATCAAGTAGGTCGAGAGGCGCTCCTTAAAGAATGCCGTCATGGCCTGCTGGATAAAGCGGTTATTGATGGCCTTCTTGGTCTGGTTTTCGTAGGACGTCTGGGTGGAGAAGCAGTTGGTCACCAGTACCAGGCAGTCCTGGACATCTTGCCACTTAATGCCGCTCTCGTTTTTGTTGTACTTGCCCTGTTGCTTGATGTAGGCATCGATGGCGCTGGTCAGAGCGCTGCGGGCGGCCTTCTCGGGCGAACCGCCGTTCTCGAGCCACGATGAGTTGTGGTAGTACTCCTGCATCATGAAAGTGCGCGAGAAGCACATGCACGCGGTGATCTTTACGTTGTAGTCGGGCAGGTCCTCGCGGTCGCGACCGCGACGGTCGGCCTCGATAAAGAAGGGCTCGGTGAGGTAGTCGGTACCGACCTTCTCGAGCACGTAGTCCTCGATGCCCTTGGGATAGCAGAAGTCCTCTTCGGAAAACTCGCCATCGTCGCCTTCGATGCGCAGGCGGAAGGTCACGTTGGCGTTGACCACGGCCTGACGGCGCATGGTCTCGCGATACCAGTCGTGGGGAATGCTGATCGATGTAAAGACCTCAAGATCGGGGCGCCACTTGATGGTGGTGCCGGTGCGGTTCTCGTCGCTGGGCTCGATCTCGAGTGCCTTCTTCTTGGCGCCGACGACCTTGCCCTTCTTAAAGTGTAGGGAGTACTTGTTGCCGTCGCGCCAAACCGTGACATCCATGTACTCGGAAGCGTACTGAGTCGCGCAGGAGCCCAGGCCGTTGGTGCCGAGCGAGAAGTCGTAGTCGCCGCCCTGGTTGTTGTTGTATTTGCCGCCGGCGTAGAGCTCGCAGAAGACGAGCTCCCAGTTAAAGCGCTTCTCGGAAGGGTTCCAGTCGAGCGGGCAGCCGCGGCCATTGTCCTCTACCTGAATGGAGCCATCGCGAAAGGCGGTAAGGGTGATGAGCTTGCCGTAGCCCTGGCGCGCCTCGTCAACGGCGTTGGACAGGATCTCGAAGGCGGCATGCGCGCAACCGTCGAGTCCGTCTGAGCCAAAGATGACGGCGGGACGCAGACGTACGCGCTCCTCGTCCTTGAGCTGGCGGATACTGTCGTTACCATAGTTTGCGGTGTTTTTTGCCATACTCGCTCTCTCGGTGCTCCTTTGCTGCGTTTTAGTCATATAGATAGTCAAGGTAGCATAGCCCAGCCCACAGACGATTCCAACCAACACGAAATCCATCGAACGCGCGTTCGTTATCGGTATGGAAACTGACGGCTTATCAAATGATAGAATTGCCGCCACAAATGTTTTTATTAAGGGGGCTCACAGTGACCGAGAAAGAGAAGATGGAGCGCGGGGAGTGGCATGATGCCAACTTTGACGAGGAACTCCTGGCAAAACGGGCGAGGGCAGAGGCGCTCTGCTATGACTTCAATATTGGAAAACCCGGAAGCGACGCGCAGCTTGACGCCCTAAAAACCTTGCTCGATACCGATCTTCCGGCGGGGCTGACGGTCCTTTCGCCTGCCTACTTTGACTACGGGGACAAGACAACCTTTGGCGATGGCTGCTTTGTGAACCATGGCTGCTACTTTATGGACGGTGGCTCTATTACCTTTGGTGACAACGTGTTTATTGGGCCGTTTTGCGGCTTCTACACCGCTTCGCATCCCCTTGGAGCAAAAGAGCGTAACTTGGGTCTCGAGAGGGCTCTGCCCATTGTTGTTGGCGATAACTGCTGGTTTGGCGCGAACGTGTCCGTACTCCAGGGGGTTACCATCGGCAGCGGCTGCGTTATCGCTGCGGGAAGTGTTGTGACGGAAGACCTTCCGGACAACGTGATGGCGGCAGGCGTTCCCGCGGTCGTCAAGAAGATTATCGAACAATAACGGAGCTATTAAACGATGGGGCACGCATGGTTCCGGCAAATCCGGTTATTGGCGTGCGCGTTGGCCATGCCGTGGGCATCGCTTATGAGTAGCCATGTGCGAGGGCCCCGAAAGCCTCGTTGGCGTTGGTCATCTTTGAGATCTCGGCGCTGAGATAGGACGGCACTTCGCTTTCTAGGCGGGCGTTTGAGTATCTTCTTGATGCGGGCGAGTTCACGCTCCCTGCCGAAGTCCCTCTTACTCGGTTCCTTCCGACTCGGTTCTGCCCGAGTAAGGTTGAATAGCGAATCGAAATTGTTATGTCCGCACGGCGATGACGAACATGATTTTCATAATGACAGATATAGTTGACATCTTCTGATGAATGCAATATATTTCTGTCATGTTGCAACGGATATCTGTCCATTACTACGAAAGGAACTCCATGCCGGGCAAAAAGAACCTACGCATGAAGGCGGCGCGCGCGGCGGTTGGCCTTTCGCAAGCTGACTTGGCCGAGGCCGTGGGCGTTACGCGCCAGACCATCGGCCTGATCGAGGCGGGCGGCTACAACCCCACGCTCAATTTGTGCGTGGCAATCTGTAAGGTGCTGCGCGTTACGTTGAACGACTTATTTTGGGAAGATGAAACCGATGCCGACCCTAATACTTTTTAGGAGTTCACTATGAAATATGAAGATTTAAAACTCGTGCAAAAGTGGCGTGAATATGCCGGCCCAAAGGATGAACGCCTGGAGGCTGAGAACGCGAAGATCTACAAGATTGGTTTCGTGCTGCTTTCGTTTGGCATGTTGATGATCTTTTTCTACCAGTTTATAGCTCGACAGGTTACGTGGGTTCACAGCGACGCCAGTGAAATGCCGCATGGCTTTGTAACGCCGTTCGAGGCAGCCATGTATTTGTGGCTCGTTCTCGTGATGTTGATTTGCGCAGGACTGCAAACGCGGAAGGGCTATGTCGATACCAATCGTTTTGGGCAAACCGAGCATCTTCCTGTTGGATATTTCCTGCTTGTCAGCGGCCTTAGCGGCGCCGCGTTCGCGCTTGTTATTGCCGCAATGCGCTGTATCGCTGAGGCGCAGATCGTACCGCTCGAAAGCGTCTTTTGGTTGGAGAACCTGGCCACGGGCGTGTTCTGCGGTGCGACGATTTTCGCGGCCACGTTTGCTGCCCTGTGCGCAACGTTTTTCACGGCGAAAAGACGCCGTGCCAAGCTCGAGGCAGAACTCGACTCCTCTGACGATATCTAATGCGTAATGGGCTGGCTCTGGGTATCCAGAACCAGCCCATTTTGATGTTCGATGAGCCGAGTTGGCGTCTCTCACAAAGGTAACTAGGAGCTAGCGAGGCCTATC
>CAJMRZ010000035.1 GCA_905215945.1 uncultured bacterium
CACGCCCAGGCCGATCATCATGGCCGGAATGCCGAGCCAGTACATGACGATGCCGGCGATAAAGCCGCCTGCGAACCACGGCACGCTCGGGATGCCCGAGACCATGGTGGCGACCACGCTTGCCTGCGCGGCAACGAAGCTCTTGTCGGGACCAAAGGCGTCCGGACCATAGGCGGTGACGAGCGCGACCATGACGGCGGCGGCGACCAGGGCGCCCACGATGCCGCCGATGGCTTGGCCGATCCACTGCGCACGCGGGTTGGTGCCCAGCACGGCGCCGGCCTTAAAGTCGTTCATGACGTCGCCCGCAAGGCCGCACGCCACGGCCACGATGCCGGCGATAAAGAACAACTTGACCTGAGCGAGCTGCGCGAAGGCTGCCACGATGAGCATGACGATGAGGCCGAAGATCTCCATGGGGTCGATGCCCGTCTGGCCGCAGCTCTGCGCGCTCATGATGGTGGTGACAAAGGTGAACAGCGTAACGATGACGGCCGGAACGGGGCCAAGGTCGAGCACGATGGCGATGATCACGGCGATGGCGGCAGCGCCCAGGCCGATGATGCCGGCGTCGAGCTTAAGGGAGCCCGAGATGAGCGACTGCTCGTCGGTGTCGGTGGAGCTGTCGGCGGCGAGACCGCGGACGATACCGGCGACCTGCGGCAGGATGTCCTTAAGGACGACGGCGACGCCAAAGCCCATCATAAGACCCATACCCAGGGACTTGACGATGCCCTGCGCGGTTACGACGTCGAACAGGCCGGCAGCGGTGCCGCCAACGATGATGCCAAAGTTGCCCAGCAGCGCGCCGGCAAACCAGAAGGCGACCGGGGCGAAGCCCACGAGGAAGCCGACGGAGAGCAGCATGGGCGAGTTGTAGATGCCAAAGGTCACGCCGGGGATGTTGAGCGTGCACAACATGCTGGGCACAATGCCCAGAGCGTCGCGCAGCACGCTGTAGATGCCGGCGATGGCCATGGAGCCAAAGAGCTGCTTGCCGGTCTTGCCGCCGGCCTCGGTCGCGCGCAGGGTCTGAGCTGCGGCGTTGCCAGTGGGGAACTCAAGCGCGGCGTCCACGATAAAGTGACGGTGGATGAGTGCCGTGGCCAGCAGGCCCAGGATAGTGCCGGCGAGTGCCACGATAAACATATCGAGCCAGCTGATCTGATCGGCATAGCCCAGCATCCAGGCGCCCGGGATGGTAAACGCCAGGCCACCGGCGACCATGGCGCCTGCGGACATGATGGTGTGGGTGACGTTGGCCTCGTTGAGGCTGGCGTTGCCCATGAGCTTAAGGAAGAACAGCGAGATGACGGCAGCGAAGATGATCGGCCAGGGGAGTGCGCCCATCTTGAGGGCGGTGTAGGCCGAGCTTGCCGTGATGATCACGCAGCCAAGGACGCCGATGACGACGCCGCGCAGCGTGAGTTGCCCGCGCATCGAGGCGCGGTTCGAAGGATTGCTCATATATAACTCCTTTGCGTATATCCGCTTCCCCCGGGGGCGCCGTTACGGATACGGCGCGGGAAGTCGGGTTACCAAGGGCCGCCGCGTGAGCTCGCAAACGACCGCGCACCAGTATAGCCGCAAGCTAGTCATTTTGGGATGACTGGTTTAGGTAGGCGATATACTGCTGGGCAGACGAAAGGAGCGCCGACGATGCTTAATGGGTGCGCATATATATTGACGGTCGACGTGGGCAACACGTTCATTCGCTTTGGCCTGTTTGCCGAGGATTCGGCCGCGGCACAGGAATGCCCGCTTGCGACGTGCGAGATCACCACGCCGTCGAGCATCACAGCAGACGAGGCACGCATGCGTCTCGTGCAGGTCATGGCCGCACTGGCGGCCGATGCGGGCATGCCGGGTGCGCTTGTGCCCGCGGCTGCTGTGCTGAGCTGCGTGGTCCCGGCGCTCGAGCGCCCGTGGAAGGCGGCACTTTCCCGTACCTGCACGGGGCGCGTGCTCACGGTGGGGCCGGGACTTAAGACCGGCATACCCGTGCACTACGATGACCCGGCCGAGATCGGTCCCGACCGCATCGCCGACGCCGTGGCGGCCCGCGCCGTCTACGGCTCGCCGTGCATCGTGATCGACCTGGGCACGACGACCAATATCGAGGTCATCGACGCGCACGGTACCTTTGTCGGCGGCGTTATCGCGCCAGGCCTGGCCCTCGGCGCCCGTTCGCTTTCGGCCTGCCTCAGGTTGAGCCCTCGGCGCCGACACGCGTCATCGGCCGCAACACGCGTGAGGCCATGCGCTCGGGCGTGGTTCTGGGCGAGGTGGCCCGCATCGACGGCATGCTCGACATGGTGCTTGCCGAGATGCGCGCGACCAAGGCCGCGGGGGAGGGCGATGTGCCCATCGTCATTACCGGCGACGATGCCAAGGCGCTTGCGGCGCTGGTCGGCCATAGCCTGACGGTCGACGACGCGCTGACGCTGCGGGGCCTCGCCGAGCTCTACCACATCAATCAAAAGCCCCGTCGCGCGTAGCGATGGGGGTGATGGGACAAAAACGTCTCCGCCTTCCACCTGCTACAATGGGTCAAACTATTGCGATTTCGGAGGTGTCTGCCATGTCGGACGATCTTCATCAAACCGCGTCGGGCAAGCGCCGCGACGTTATTAGCTGGGACGAGTTCTTTATGAGCGTGGCCATCGCCGCGCAGCGCCGCAGCAAGGACCCCAACACGCAGGTGGGCGCGTGCATCGCCAACACCAACCACCGCATCCTTTCGGTGGGCTACAACGGTACACCCTCGGCGCTCAACGACGACTTTTTCCCGTGGGGTACGAGCGACGACCCGCTGCAGGACAAGCACAACTACGTGGTCCATGCCGAGGCCAACGCCGTGCTCAACTACCGTGGCTCGCTCAAGGACCTCGAGGGTTCCACGGTCTACGTCACGCTGTTCCCGTGCCACGACTGCGCCAAGATTTTGGCGCAGGTGGGTGTGGGCGAGGTTGTCTACCTGGACAACAAGTACGCCGACACCGACGACGGCCGCATCAGCCGCCGCATTCTCGACTCCTGCGGTATTAGCTACCGCCAGGTTATCGTCGATGTTCACATCGGCACCGAGGGGCAGGCTCAGCAGTAGCGCGTGGCAATGCCAGCTGGTAACAACAGGCAGCTAAAAGATCCCCGTCCCAAATTGACTACTCGTGAAAGTCGCGTCTGCGCGCATGGACGGCTCG
Organism: uncultured bacterium; assembly: GCA_905215945.1. Classification (GTDB taxonomy): domain Bacteria; phylum Actinomycetota; class Coriobacteriia; order Coriobacteriales; family Coriobacteriaceae; genus Collinsella. Next base: position 3,204 of record CAJMRZ010000035.1, read on the forward strand.
TGAGCGGGTACACGGCTGTAGTAACATAGCTTCTGTCCGCGGGCGCGCCCGCGTAATTGTGAGAAAGGAGCCCCTGTGGCTGTTAACGAAGAGCTGCTTAAGAAGGTTCTTGAAGAGATTCGCCCCAACCTGCAGGCCGACGGCGGCGATATGGAGTATGTGGGCGTTGACGACGAGGGCGTCGTCAAACTGGAGCTGCAGGGTGCCTGCGCCGGCTGCCCTATGAGCGCGCTGACCCTGTCCATGGGTATCGAGCGTATCCTCAAGGAGCATGTGCCCGGCGTTACCCGTGTCGAGCAGGTCAATGCCTCCGGCGAGACCGACGACCTGTACGACGAGTACGCGCCGTTCTAAGATGCGAAAGCTGCGGACGGCATACTCCGCATAGACGTTACGCCCAAATATGCGGCTGCGAGCGCAAGGCCCGCGGCCGCATTTGTATGTAGGGAGTAGGAGGGTCGACATGCTCAACGACTTCTACCATATGCTTGATCCCGTCGCGATTTCGGCGGGGCCCATCACGATTTACTGGTATGGTCTGGCCTATGTGGTCGGTGCCCTGCTCACGGCGGTCGTCATGTACCGCACGCAGCGTCGCTGGGGCTTTAACATCACGATTGACGACCTGACGAGTGTCGTGGTCGGCGTGGTCTTTGGCCTCATTATCGGAGCTCGCTTGTTCTATGTCGTCTTTTATGGCGATGGCTACTACTGGGCGCATCCGCTCGAGATTTTTGCCACCAATGAGGGCGGCATGAGCTTCCACGGCGGCCTGGTGGGCGGCATCATCGGCGGCGTGCTCGTGTGCCGCATGTATAAACTCGACGCATGGACTTTGGCAGACCTTGCCGTCATAGGCGCGCCGCTGGCCTTGTGCCTGGGCCGTTGTGCCAACTTTGTCAACGGTGAGCTGTGGGGCAAGCCGACCGATCTGCCCTGGGGCGTGGTCTTCGGTGGCACCGCGGGCGATATGCCGCGTCATCCCTCCCAGCTCTACGAGGCATTTCTTGAGGGCATTGTGCTCTTTTGCATTCTGCAGGTGCTCAGCCGCAAAAAGCCGCTGCTGCCCCAGGGCACGTTTATGGGCGTGTTTGTGATGGGTTACGGCATCGTCCGCTTCCTCGTCGAGTTCGTGCGCGTGCCCGACGCCCAGCTTGGCTATCTGCTGGGCGGCGTCATCACGATGGGTCAGCTGCTGAGCCTGCCGCTCGTAATCGCGGGCCTGGCGCTCATCATCTTTGCCCGTCGCCGCAACCGTCCCCAGCGCATCTACCTCGACGCTTAACCACCAAAAAGTGAACAAGCACCTTTGTGGTGGTTCGCTGGGCAACGATGACAGAACCGTAACGTTTCCCCAGATAAAACCTGCCAAAATAAACCTGTCCCTTTTTGGCAGGTTTCTAGAAAGGCTTTCGGACTGTGAAGGATTCCGATCTCTCCACAACGGCTGCGCGCGACGCGGCCCGCATCGTCTGGTTTAAGCGCTACCCCGCCAAGCAGACGCTCATCGCATTTTTGCTCGCGCTGTTGGCGACCACGGCGTTTTCCATCGATCCCGCCCCGGTGTCGAGCAACGCAGTCTTGGCGATTGACCCCAAAGCCTCGGGCATGCTGTACGTGTGCTACGAGGTGCTCCTCTCGTTTGCCGGCCATACCGACGCGGTCATGCTGCTTGCGCTTGCCTGCCTGCTCACGCTGCCGTTTCGCTACGTATTCTTTGGCCGTGGCGACACCTGGCGCCCATCGATTATTCTGCCGTCGCTGTTTTTCGCCATCTGCATGGTGTTCGGCCGCAGCTACGACCTCGCCGACTCGGCCGAGATTGTTCTTGGCGACAAGGCCCGCATCATCTGCGCCTGGATTGGCGGCGCGGGCTGGATGCTCCTAGCGATCGTGGCCTTCTACCTTGCCTTTGAGTGCCTGGATTGGCTGAGCTCTCGGCGCATCCCGTTTTCCGAGGCGCACTTTGGCCGCATATGGCGTGTGGCTCACGCCGTGCTCTCGGTCCATCCCTTTGCCGGGCCCTTCCTGGTGCTTATGATCGCCTGGGCGCCCACGCTCATCGCTTCGCTGCCCGGCCTTTTTATGGGAGATACGGGTGCGCAGATTCGCCAGTGGTTCAACTATCCCAACGGCACGAGCGACTACCTGCGCCTACTCAACCCCAACGTGCTGCTCAACGGGCATCATCCCGTAGTGCACACGGCCATTATCGGCTCGTGCGTTCAACTGGGGCTTTCGCTGTTCAACAGCGCTAACGCGGGCCTCATCATCTATACCTGCGCTCAATTTGTCATCACGGCTGCCTGCATGGCCTATTCCATTTCGTCGCTGCGCAAACTGGGCGTGAGCCTGCCGGTTCGCGGTGCGATCCTGCTGTTCTTTGCGTTTATGCCGATGTTCTCTAACTACGCGGCGTTGCTCACCAAAGACGTGCTCTTTGCCGACGCGTTTTTGGTGCTGTTGGTGCAGACCGTGAAGCTCGTGGCCTGCGGCCTGCCCCGTCGCGATGCCAATGCCGAGCGTGCGGGCGAGAAGGCCCCCGTGCTCTTTGCGCGCCATGACTGGCTGTTGTTTGCGCTTGCTGCCATGGGTTCCACGTTTTTGCGCAATGGAGGCCTGGTGTTTCCGCTGGCGGCGTGTATGATCGCGGCGGCGTTTTGCGCATGGGATGTACATGTCGCTCGTCGTGCGGCTAAGCAGACGGGCACCGCGGTCTCATGCGTCACGCCGCGATTCCGCTGGGTTGGCGTCCTCGCGGTGCTCGCGCTCTGCCTTGCCTCTAATATGTACTTCACCAAGGTCTTTATGCCGGCGCACGACATCACGCCCGGCTCCAAGCGCGAAATTCTCTCGATTCCGTTCCAGCAGACGGCTCGTTTCGTTCAAAAGCACGATGGCCTCAACTCGGGTGTCAACCCCACGGTAAAGGAGGACGGCACCATCGTGGAGGCGCCCTGCGACGGTTTGGTGACCGACGAGGAGCGCGTCGTGATCGATCGCGTGCTCAAGTACGAGAACCTGGGCCGCCGCTACAACCCCGACAAGTCCGATGCCGTCAAGAACTGCTTTAACGAGTACGCCTCGCAGGAGGACATCAAGGCCTATTTTGAGGTCTGGGCGCAGATGTTCAAAAAGGATCCCGAGTGCTATATCTCGGCGCTCATCAATAACTATTACGGCTACTTTTATCCGAGTGCCCGCGATGCCTGGGTCTACAGCACGGCGCGTAGTGCCGAGATCATGGCGCGTCCCGACAACCTCAAGTACTTCGACTTCCATCCGGTTGACAGCAACGTGGTGCGCTGGTGTGACCACCTGATCAATCTGTACCGTGTGGCGGTGCAGCGCATCCCGTTTATTTCGCTCACCATGAGCTCGGCCACCTATGTGTGGATCATGATCGCCGTGGTGGTCTACCTGCTGCGTCGTCATTCATGGCGTGCGCTGGCGATCTGGGTGCCGCTGTTGGGGGTGCTCGCCGTGTGCCTGATTGGTCCGTGCAACGGCTCGACCTACATGCGCTACCTGTATCCGGTCATCGCCTGCATGCCCTTTGCCATCGGCGCCACCATCACCCGCAGCGACCTCCTCTGGTCCTAACTTGGTGCATTGGGGTCAGGTTTCTTTGCACCAAAGGGGACATCATCACGACGCCTTCATTTTGGGGTTTATCTCGCAGGCTAGTAGGTATATCATAACGACGTTTGTTTATATTGCCCGAGCATCTGCGCTGGGCTTTAGGTCGAAACCGATAGGAGACACGTATGTCCGGACACTCTAAGTGGGCCACAACCAAGCATCGTAAGGGCGCGCAGGACGCCAAGCGTTCCGCCCTCTTCTCCAAGCTCAGCCGCAACATCACTGTTGCTGCCCGTCTCGGCGGTGACCCGCTGCCCGAGAACAACGCCAGCCTCGCCGCTGCCGTTGCCAAGGCCAAGGCTCAGTCCATGCCTAAGGACAAGATCAAGTCCGCTATCGACAAGGCTTTTGGTTCGGGTGCTGACGCTGCCGTCTACGAGAACATCGTGTACGAGGGCTACGGTCCCGCCGGTGTCGCCGTCTACGTCGACTGCCTGACCGACAACCGCAACCGTACCGCCGCTGATGTCCGTTCTGCCTTCTCCCACGCTGGTGGTAACCTGGGTACCTCCGGCTCCGTCGCCTTCCAGTTTGAGCGCAAGGGCCAGATCGTCGTCGCCAAGGAGATCCTGGACGAGAACGCCAAGAAGGAGACCATGATCGCCAACGGTGCTGCCGGTGACGAGGATGAGTTCATGATGGCCATCGCCGAGGCCGGTGGCGAGGACTACGAGGATGCCGGCGAGGAGTGGATCGTCTGGACTGCTGCGAACGACGTCATGGCTGTCTCCAAGGCGCTCGAGGAGCAGGGCGTCCAGGTCAAGGGTTCCGAGACCACCATGGTCCCGACCACCCCGACCGAGGTCTCTGGTACCGACGCCAAGAAGGTCCAGCGCCTCATCGACCGTCTTGAGGAGCTCGACGACGTCCAGGACGTCTACAGCACCATGGACATGACCGACGAGGTCATCGCTGCCCTTGAGGAGGAGTAGCGCCAGCACGGATTGAGCCGTGCATATCTGGGCATAATGAAGCGAGCATGCAAGCCTCGTGGAATAGATGAGCCGGATCCGCGTGCGTAGAGCACCGGACCCGGCTCTTTTATAATGATGCGAACCGTTCTGCATTTCGAGAGCCGAGATTTGAAGGGAGCGCCGCGTGCGCGTACTCAAACGAGCCCTAGCGATCGTGTATCTTGCCGCCACCATCGTGGCACTGGGTACGCTTGTCTGCCAGTTTTGGGGGCCGTATACGTATCGCTTTATGCTGCTGATGCGCGACCCCATGCCGCGCATCGTCGTGACGGCGTGCGCCGGCGTCGTGGCGATCGGCGTACTGCTGAGCTTTTTCCGCCTGATGTTCGCCCGTCGCGAACCGTCCTGCGTGCATCCGGCGGGGGAGCGCAATATCGAGGTTACCCTTGCGGCGCTTTCTTCGTGCGCCAGGGTTGCTGCCGAGCGCGACGACCGCGTGATGGTCGAGCATGTCGAGGCTCGCGTCCAAGGCCCCGACGATTCGCACGTCCGTTTTAAGGTCGAGGCTATCGCGCTTGACGATAAGGACGTGGCATCTCTGGCTACCGCGATGCAGCAGCGCATCGAAGAAGCCTGCGATACCATGCTCGGCGCGCCGGGTACGACCGCGCGCGTCCGTTTTTTGCCGTCCAAGACTACCGTCCAGACCGTGGAGGTTTCCGGTGAGTGATACCAATCAAGATAAGACCGCTCGTACGCCGCGCCTGACGATTGACCAGAGCGCCACGTCGGCGAGCGAACCTGTTGATTCCAAAGCAGAGGCAACCGAGTTACAAGACGCGGCAGCCGCGGATTTTGACGAGGCTATGGGTCTCATCAAGGGTACGGGCGCTGCCATCTGGAGCTATGCTGTGCGTCATCCCAACACCACGCTCGGCGCCGTCGCCGGCTTTATCCTCGCCGTGTTGGTGCTCACGTTGGGCCTGTGGGACACGCTCGTCATTGCATTCTTCGTGCTGATCGGCGCTGTGATCGGCCAAATTCGCGACGGCGAGAACGGGATCGTCAACTTCTTCGGCCGTCTGTTTAGCGGCCGCTAATATGTATTCGACTGTCGCATCCGCGGCAGGCATAAGGAGGAACCATGGCTTTTAACACGAAGGTCGATGTGACCGATACCGAGCTCGAGGAGAACGAAGCGGTCGTCGCCGAAGCCGAGGACGTGACGCTCGAGGACGAGGCTCTTGTCGAGGCCGAGTCCGATGAGGATGAGGACGACGAGGAAGCGGATGAGTCCGAGGACTCGCTGACCTATTCCAACGGCGTGATCGAGAAGATCGTTGCCATGGCCACCCGCGAGGTTCCGCACGTTCTGGGCATGAAGGGTAACCTCATGCACTTTGTGCAGGAGCAGTTTGGTGCCGAGAATCTGACCAAGGGCGTGACGGTCGAGGTCACCGACGATAATCGCGTGGTCGTCAACATTTCCGTCATCATCGAGTACGGCGCCTATGCGCCCGCGATCTTCGACGATGTCAAGGCACGTGTCACCGAGCGCCTTGCCGCGATGACCGGCCTTGAGGTGGCGGGCGTCAACCTGCGCATCGAGGACGTCATCACCCCCGAGGAGTACGAGCACCGCCCCAGCCAGCACGAATAACCTTCCAAAAAGGGACAGGTTTGTTTTGGCAGGTTTAGCGTTTTACCTACCAAAATAAACCTGTCCCTTTTTGGTCGGTTTCGGGGTGACAAGGGCTTGCACTTTAGCGTGCGACAGCGGATAATGCCGAACACTCGACAATACGCTTATTGCTCTTTCTATAGATTGAGGAGGCCCCTATGGCCATGGAATTCAAACGCAGGCTGCCGATCCCCATGGAGATCCGCGAGGAAATGCCGCTTTCTGCCGAGCTTACCGCCAAAAAGCAGGCATTTGACGCCGAGGTCGCCAAAGTCTTTACCGGCGAGGACGCACGCAAGGTGCTCATCATCGGCCCGTGCTCTGCCGACCGCGAGGATTCGGTGCTTGAGTACATGAACCGACTGGCCAAGACCGCCGAGGAGGTCAAGGACAAGCTCATCATCATTCCGCGCGTCTACACCAATAAGCCGCGCACCAAGGGCACCGGCTACAAGGGTCTTCTGCACAACCCCAACCCCGAGGCTCCCGACGACCTGCTCGAGGGCGTCAAGGCCATCCGCCACATGCACCTGCGCGTCATCGAGGAGACTGGCTTCTTTACCGCCGACGAGATGCTCTACCCGTCCAACTACCAATACCTCGTTGACCTGCTGAGCTATGTTGCCGTGGGCGCACGCTCGGTCGAGAACCAAGAGCATCGCCTGGTGTCGAGCGGCATTTCGGTACCCGTCGGCATGAAGAATCCCACTGCCGGCTCTACCACCGTTATGCTCAACTCCATTTACGCCGCCCAGGCGCACCAGAGCTTCATCTTCCGCAACTGGGAGGTCGAGTGCGACGGCAATCCGCTCGCACACGCCGTTATGCGTGGCTACATCGGTCTCGATGGGCGCACCTACCCCAACTACCACTACGAACACCTGGAACGCTTGGCCGAACGCTATACCGAGCATGCCGGCTATGCCAATCCGGCAGCGGTCATCGACTGCAACCATGACAACTCGGGCAAGCGTCCGCTGGAGCAGTATCGCATTTGCAAGGAGGTGCTCGACAGCTGCCGCCGCAACGAATCCATCTCCAAGCTGGTCAAGGGCTTTATGATCGAGTCCTACCTGGAGGACGGCAACCAGCCGGTCGACGGCGGCGTCTTTGGCAAGTCGATCACCGACCCGTGCCTGGGCTGGGAAAAGACCGACTACCTCATCCACGAGATCGCGGAACGTATTTAGCTACGCGGTTTTACCAAACCGCGTAACGGCTCCCC
>CAJMRZ010000036.1 GCA_905215945.1 uncultured bacterium
TCTCATTCTCGCGCAGCGTCAGGATAACATCGGTACCGTGCTCGGCACGCTCGCCGTCCTCGATGGTGTAGCCCTCAAGACCGTCCGACTCCCACACGTGGGCGACATCCTCGCCATAGGCGCGGCTGACAACCTTCACATGACTGGCAACCATAAAAGCCGAGTAGAAGCCCACGCCAAACTGACCGATGATGTCGACATCCGAACCCTGCTGCTCGGCGTTTTCGGTCTTAAACTCCTCGGAGCCGGAATGGGCGATGGTGCCCAGATTGCGCTCGAGCTCCTCGGCGGTCATGCCAATGCCGTTATCCGAGATGGTAATGGTGCGGGCGTCTTTATCAAAGGAGACGCGAATGGCCAGGTCGCCCTGGTTGATCTTGACGCTCGGATCCTGCAGGCTCTTAAAGTTGAGCTTGTCGACGGCGTCGCTCGCGTTAGAGATAAGCTCGCGCAGGAAGATTTCCTTATTGGTGTAGATGGAGTTGATCATGAGGTCAAGCAGTTTTTTGCTCTCGGTCTTAAATTGACGCATGTGCAGTCCTTTCGCGCTACCCCCGTCCGCAAAAACGGCCCGGTTGCCCGAGCCGCATCGCAGACCTGCTATGTTCAGACTTAGATTTTATAACCCAATAGCGCGCATATATACATACGGAATCGAAAAACTGTATGTCCGAGCGCTCCAATGCGTCAATTGCCAAGGAGTGTCCCCAGCTGCCGGCAGAAAAGGAACGTCCCTATCTGCCATCTACGCGCTTGGCCATCCAAACATGGGGCTGGCCCTCGTCTTCGTAATCTACCGGGGCAATTTGCGTGTAGCCCGCCTTTACATAGAGCGGCAGCACGTATTCCTGCGCATGCAGCTTAATAAGCTTAGCGCCGGCATCGCGTACACACGCAGCACTGGCCTCGACGATCGCACTCGCCAGACCGCGACGGCGCATGCTCGGCAGCACAGCCACGCGCCCCATAATATAGGTCTCCCCCGCCGCGACGCCTTCGTCCAAGTCGCACGCCGGCGACACCGGAGCCTCTGCGTCAGACGCGCGCTCAAGCTCTTCGGGAAACACGCGCGAGCAACCGGCAAGCTCGCCGTCTACATAGAGCGTCACATGAATGCAGTTTGGATCCTCGTCGATAGCGTCGAACTCATTCTCGTAGCCCTGCTCGTCCATAAAAACGACGCGGCGCACCAACGCCGCGTCATCAAAGCATCCCGTCTTAAGTTGAATATCCATGGCTGCCCTTTCATTCAATGCGAACGTTAGGGACCGATTTTAGCGAAAATGAGCTCCGCGCACGCTAAACTTCGCGCGAGCCTTCGCCAGGCAGTCGTAATGACCCACGTTATGGGCATCGCTCGCGATGAAGCTGTACAGGTTCTGATCGAACAGGCGCTGTGCCGGCTTTTTCTCGCGACCAAAGCGACCGCCGGCAATAAAGTCCGCCGAAGCCTGCAGCTTGCAGCCCATATCGACCAGGCGCTCCGCCACGCTTACATCCTTTTGAACCGCACGATAGCGCTCAGGATGAGCGATGATCACCTGGTAGCCACGGCACTGCAAATCGTAAATCGTGTTCTCGTACTCTCTAAACGCATACGCATCGGCATGCGTCGAAAGCTCGAGCAGAAACTCGTTGGTCCCATCGAAATGCAAGTGCTCCGCGGCATCGATACCAAGCTCAACGAGCTTTCGATGGTTGACCTCGAAGCCCATCTGGAGCGGAAAACCGTCAGCGTTATCACGCAGCAGCTCAAAGGCATCCCACATCTTGTCGTAATCAAAATAGGGATCACGACAGTGAGGAGTGCAAACGATTCTGGTTACACCGGCCCGCTTGGCAGCCTCGAGCATCGCCAAGCTCTCATCGAGATCGGCGGCGCCGTCGTCTACACCCGGCAAGATATGGCAATGAATGTCACGCATAGGTCAGCCTTAATCAACTAAACGTTTGCTCGGTTGGTGAAGATGCCCTTTTTGGAAGTCCCCTGATCGTCGGAGCCCTTCTTCACCTTCTTACCGTCCTTGGTGTAGTAGGAGTAGTAGTACTCGCTGGTCTCGGTCTCGCAGTAGTTCATAACGGTACCGATGAGCTTGACCTTCTCGGACTTCTTAAGCTGACCGATGGCGTTGAGCGCCTCCTCACGCTTGGTGAAATCCTCACGCACGACAAAAAGCGCACCGTCGGTCAGACTTGCGATCTCGGCAGCATCGATGAAGGTGCCGACCGGGGGAGCATCAAAGATGACGTACTGGAACTTGGCGGACAGTGCCTTTACCAGCTTGGCAAAGCGGTGAGAGACGATGATGTCGGCAGGATTGGGAATATGCGGCTCGGCATCGAGGAAGTAGAAATTCTTCTGACCTGTCTCGACAATCGCCTGGTCGATAGAAACCTGCTCGGACAGGACTGCATAGAGTCCGCCGCGGGAGCGGACGCCGAGCATATCGGCAAGGGACCTCCGACGCATATCAGCCTCGACCAGCAGGACGCTCTTGCCGCTGGTGGCGATAGCCTGAGCAAGGTTGATGGAAACCGTAGACTTGCCCTCGTTGGGAATCGAGGACGTAACGGTGATGGTGCGAATGGGGTCGTCCACGCTCGCAAAGCGGATGTTGGCCAGAAGGGTCTTGGCGGCATTCTGTACAACGAGCTTATCGGTGTTCTTTGCCTTAGCCATGCCTATTTACCACCTTTCATAGCCGGAATTCGGCCAACAACGGGAATGCCCAGGAGCTCTTCTGCCTCTTCGGCACCGCGGATGCGGGTGTTGAGCATGTCTGCCAAAACGACATAGGCAACTGCGATAAAGATGCCCGCGAGGAACGCGACAGCAACGTACAGCATACGCTTGGGACCGCTGGGGGCTTCGGGGGTCTTGGCCTCGTCGATAACGTTGATGCTCTGGGCAGCGCCGACGTTCTGAGCGACCGTGCTCACCGAGCTGGCCATGGCCTTTGCGACCTCAGCCGTCTCCTTGGCATCGGTGCCGGTAACCGAAAGCGTAATGACACGCGTGGTGGTCTCGGAGGAAACAGACACCTTGTAGTCATCCAGATCGGTGAGGCCCAGTTCCTTGGCGGCGCCGCTCTTAACGCTATCGCTATCCAGCAGCGTGGCGATATCGTTGGAAAGCATCTGGCTCGCCGAGAGGTCGTTGTAGTTCATCTGGCCGTTATCGTCGGTGCTGTTAGCACGAACGTACATGGTTGTCGTCGCGGTATAGGTGTTGTCCATCGCGGCGAAGGACACGATGCCCATGGCGATCGCGCAGACCACCGGAAGGGTGATGACCAGCTTGAGGTGCTTCTTCAGCAGCTGGAACAGTTCGAGAAGGGTCATGCAGCTTGCCTTTCATTTCCCCAGTTCGGATTGACAAAACTGTCCGTATGTTATCGCATCTTTTTACCGAGACCAAACTCTATACATAAGAAACAGGCTCTCCTGTAAAAATGTCGGAAGCAATCGTAAAATTGCACAACAACGCCGCACCCGAAAGTCAAATGCGGCGTCTGCATCAATACCTATGTTGTATCGCTATGCGAATGGCTCGTCCTGCTGTATGGGAAACGTCACCGTAATGGTGGTTCCCACGCCCAACTCGCTCGAAAGATCGAGCGTGGCGTGATGATACAGGGCCGCATGCTTGACAATGGCAAGCCCCAGACCGGTTCCGCCGCGCGCCTTGGACCTACTCTTGTCCACGCGATAGAACCGCTCAAATACCTTGCCCTGTTCTTCAGGCGCGATACCGATTCCCGTGTCGGCGACCGCGAGGAACGGATGGCCTTCGTCGTTGGTGCCGCACTGCAGCGTAACCGTACCGCCGGGTCGATTGTAGCGGATGGCGTTGCTTGCCAGATTATAGATGAGCTCGTCGATCAAGCGCGACACGCCTTCGATGACCACAGGCTTGGTCTCATGACTTATCGTCACATTCGCCTGACGGGCGACCTGTTCAAGACGCTGCTCAACCGCGTAGATTGCACGCGAGAGCTCAATAGGCTCCGTGGACCCAATGGGCACCGTCTCGCCCTCAGTTGCACGCTCGGCCTCGTCCAAGTTAGACAGCGTAAGGATGTCGTTGACAAGCGCTGCCAAGCGGCCCGCCTCACGATAGATGCGACCGCCAAAGTTGCGCAGGTCGTCCTCGCCCTCGACCATGCCGTTTGCGATGAGCTCGGCATAGCCCGAAATCGCCGTAAGCGGCGTCTTGAGCTCATGGGTGATATTCGCCGTGAACTCGCGGCGCATACGGTCGTTGTCCGCCAGCACCGCCATTTGGCGCTTGAGTTCCTGGCGCTGCGACTCGATACGCTCAAGCATGGGGACCATCTCGGCATAGGCGTGCTCATAGCTACGGCGTGGGTGGTCCAAATCCACCTCTTGCAACGGCGCGATGATGGCACGGGACTCGCGGCGCGCCATAAAAAACGAGAGTACCGCACCCGCTGCTGCGATAAGCAGCATCGGCGCCACCATCGACAGCAAAATCGCCGCAACGCCAGGCTGGGCCTGCGCCAAGCGGACAACCTGGCCGTTATCAAGGGCGACGGCGCGATACAGCATAATCTCGTCGAGCGTAGAGCTTGCGCGCTCCGCGGAACCCAAACCACTCTCAAAGGCCTCGATGACCTCGGGGCGATCGCCATGGTTGGGCAGTGTGGAAGGCGACGCCTCGTTGTCGTAGGCAACCGATCCATCCTTGTTAATCAGCGTGATGCGCAAGTCCTCGCGATCGAGGCTACGCAAGAACGGGATGGGCTCCTGCTGCTCGTCGAGGGCGGCAGCAATGAGCTCGGTTTCCTGCGCCAGATTGGCACTCGTGGCATCCGCCAAGGTGTTTTGCACAAAGAACGCACCCAGCACCGTAAACGCCACGATAACCGCCATGGCGCAGACAAAGATCGTCACAAAAACGCGGTGCGACAGCGTATGTTTTCCCTGGGGGGCGAAGACCACGGGTTACTCCTCCGATGCGGTGGCCGCGGTGTCGTCACCTTCGGCACCATCACCGGCAGAAGGCTCGGCCAAGCGGTAGCCCACGCCGCGCACGGTCTCGATGGCGCTGGCATGCTCGCCCAGTTTTTGGCGAAGCGTCTGCACGTGCACGTCAACGGTGCGCGAACCGCCGTCGAAGTCCCAGCCCCACACGCTCTGCAGCAACGACTCGCGGGTAAAAACCACGCCGGGCTTGCGCATGAGGTACTCGAGCAGGTCGAACTCGCGCAGGGTGAGCTTAAGCGGCTCGCCGGCAACGGTCACCTCGCGATGGCTGGGCGAGAGCACGATGTCGCCCACGCTGAGCACATCGCTCGCCTGCTTGACCATGCCGCCGCGACGCAGCAGTGCGCGGCAGCGGCTCGCAAGCTCCATGAGCGAAAACGGCTTAGTCAGGTAATCGTCGGCACCGCCATCGAGCGCCATCACCTTGTCGAGCTCGGTGTCCTTGGCGGTAAGCATCATGATGGGCACCGTCGCCGTCAGGCGGTCGGCGCGCAGGCGACGCATAATCGCCAAGCCATCGGTATCGGGCAGCATGATGTCGAGCAGGACGGCATCGGGTACCCGTCGCGCCACGGCAGCCTTAAACTCACCGTCGCACGAAAAGCCTTCGGCCTCAATCCCCTGCTTGCGCAGCGCATAGACCGTCAAATCCCTGATGTTGTCATCGTCCTCGACGTAATAGATCATGTTGAACCCCTTTGCGGCCGGCATGACCGCATCTTAACCCTAAAGGTACCTTTACTAGATGGTATCAGCCAAAACGTCCCGTCAAATAATCCGCCGTGCGCGGATCGGTCGGATTCTTGAAGAGTTGCGCGGTAGGCGCGTGCTCCACCAACTCACCTAGCAAGAAAAACGCGACGGAATCGGATATGCGCGCCGCCTGCTGCATATTGTGCGTAACGACCACGAGCGTGCAGGTCTCTTTGAGCTCACAGGCCAGCTGCTCCACCACCAGCGTCGACACAGGGTCGAGTGCCGAGGTCGGCTCGTCCATCAGCAGAATATCGGGCTGCACGGCAAGCGCGCGGGCGATGCACAGACGCTGCTGCTGCCCGCCCGAAAGGCCCAACCCCGACTCCTTGAGCTTGTCCTTGACCTCATCCCATAGCGCAGCGCGACGAAGGGAGTCCTCGACCAGCTCGTCCAGCACGGCGCGGTCGCGCACGCCCATGCCGCGCGGACCATACGCGACGTTGTCGTAGATGCTCATGGGAAACGGGTTGGGGCGCTGGAACACCATGCCCACGCGCTGGCGCAGGCGGCAGATGTCGTAGTCGCCCAGGATATTCTGGCCGTCGAGCGCGATCTTGCCCTCGATACGGCAGTCCTTGATGCCGTCGTTCATGCGGTTAAAGCAACGCAGCAGCGTCGACTTACCGCAGCCCGAAGGACCGATAAACGAGGTGATCTGCTTGTCGCGGATCCTGATGGACACGTCCTTGAGCGCGTGGTGGTCGCCATAGAACAGGTCGAGGCCCTCGACATCGATGCGCGTCGGCGAGGCGGCAAGGTCCTGTGCCGTGGGGCGAGTCGCATCCCCAACCTCGCGCTCGTGCGCGGCCTCGGCCTGCGCTTTCATGAGTTCTTCAAGCTCCGTGGGCTCCCCAGCCGCAGCAGCCGTCATACCGCATACCTCCACATCGATATCAATTCAGCAGTATCGATAGTAGAAATCGCGACTCATACGCACGTGAGCGCATTGTCAGGTGTTTGTAAGGGCGCCTACGCTACGCAGCGGGCAGCTCGATGGTAAAGATGGTATGCTCGGGCGTCGATTCGCACGCGATGGTACCGCCATGCGCGCATACAATCTCCTTGGCGATGGCGAGACCCAGCCCAGCCGCGATTGGTCGCACGCGCTGCATCCAGGCGATAGAACTTCTCAAAGATCACCTTGAGCTTTGGCTCAGGGATCGGATCGCCCTGGTTTACAAATCGTACGCGTACGCCACCGTCACCCAAACGCCTGGCCTCGATCGTGATAGTCGAGCCTTCATAGCTATAGGCAACAGCGTTTTTCATGATGTTATTGAATACGCGAGCCATCTTGTCGCCGTCCACGAGTACCGTCAGGTCCTCGCAGATATCAACCTGGGCTTCCTTGTGCTGTTCGTTGAGAATGGGATAGAACTCATCGACCACCTGCGCCAGTAATAGCCCCAAATCGACATAGGCGCGGGTGAGCACGATATCGTGGAAATCGAAACGCGTGATGTCGAAGAACTCCTCGATGAGCGCGTCGAGCCGATGGGCCTTGTCGAGCGCCACACCCGTAAAGCGTGCACGCTGCTCAAGCGGCAAATCGGGAGCCTCCTGCAGGAGCGAAAGATAGCCCACCACGCTGGCAAGCGGCGTGCGCAGATCGTGCGCCAGGTACGTAACCAGGTCATCTTTGCGATGCGATTCGTCGCGCAGGGCTTGTTGAACCTTACGCTCGCAATCGCGCGCCCGATTGAGCGCGCCCTCGACCTCGAGAAAATCGCCGTCGATGGTATCCCACGTGTCGGGGTTGTCGATCAGACGGTCCTGAATACGGGCGGCGATCACGCGGTCGGCATGCTGCTCGCCTTGCTCATAACCCTGGCAATACAGGGCACGCCCGCAAAAGAACAGGACACACACGGCGAGCGCCAGCACAAAGCCGAGCATGTTGAACACAAAGGCGGCATCAAAGAACACGGGCTCGCCAATACCGCCAAGCGCCATGGCCTCGATCGCCAGCGTAATTGTCCACGCGGCACCGCCAATTACCACGCAGCGGCGAACGATTTCAAATCGATCGATCAGCAAGAAGCCAATGAGCAGAACTGCCAGGATGCCAACGATATTGTCAATGCCAACGAGTAGCAGACTCAGCAAAAAGAGCAGCACCGTCGCAAGTGCGCGGTTGTCGACGACCGCCCTTATGTATTCAAAGAGTCGATCGGGCACCTCGAATACCCGCCTATCGTCTTTTGTCATATCCACTTCCCCACCATCAAAGGCGTTATTCGATTATGTAGCCGACGCCCCAGACGTTTTTGATAAAGCGCGGCTTTTGGGCATCGTCGCCGATCTTTTCGCGCAGATGGCGGATGTGCACCATCACCGTATTGTTGGAGCCGGGCATAAAGTCCTCGTTCCACACCGCGCGGAACAGGTCCCCCACGGCCACCACGCTGCCACGATGCTCGACCAGATACAGCAAGATGGAATACTCGATGGGCGTGAGGCGCACCGGTGCACCGTCCACCGTCACACAGCGAGAATCGCGGTTGATCTCGAGGCCGTCGAGCTGGACGGTCGGCGACTCCATCGCCTGTGCGCGGCTGCCGTAGCTGGTATAGCGACGGAGCTGAGCATGGACGCGTGCTATGAGCTCCAGCGGACGGAACGGCTTGACCACGTAATCGTCTGCGCCCAGCGAGAGGCCCTCAATCTTATCCTGCTGGGCATCGCGCGCCGTCAGCATAATAACGGGATAGGTATGGCCGGCGCGGATGGTGCGCAGCAGCTCAAAGCCGTCGATATCGGGCAGCATGACGTCCAGCAGCGCCAGATCGAACTCCTGCTCCAAAATCGCCTTGGCGGCATCTGCTCCGCTATAGGCAATCTGAACATCAAAGCCCTCTTTTGTAAGGTAGATACCGACCAGGTCGGCGATGGCCTTCTCATCATCAACTACCAAAATGCGCTCGTTCATGCGTGCTCCTCTCGCGCTCCATTATGCCCGAGGCAGCGTGCGCCACACACAACAAGCGCGGGCGATTAAGTCGACCTTAAGCACCTATATGTCCGTTCGGGCGCAGACATGGGCCGCGCACGCCCGCGCACTGATTGTCCGCGCCGGTAAACGATATACTTTGAACTCTAAAGAGACCATCCCGTCGAAAGCGAAATCTGTGAAGACCCTTAGTTCTCTTGTAAAGCGCTCCGCGCAACTGACCACCGGCATTGCCTGCGCTCTCGCCCTTGCTGCCGGTGCGCCGTCTATCGCCAATGCCCAGGTGCTTACGACCGATACCGTTTGCGGCAAGACCGCCGACGCCCGCGGCATCACGGCCGATAATTTGCCCGATATCGATGCGACCAACGCCATCGTCATGAGTAAGGACGGTTCCATCTATTACGCCCGCAGTGCCGACGAGCAGGTCAAGATCGCCTCAATCACCAAGGTCATGACCGCAATCTTGACCATCGAGAACTGCAAGATGGACGAGAAGGTCACGGTGAGCAACGCTGCAGCCACCGTGGGCAATTCGACCGCCGGCTTGCTCGAAGGCGACGAGCTCACAGTGGAACAGGCCCTGCGCGGCCTGATGATTCCCTCGGGCAATGACGCCGCCATCGTGCTTGCCGAGCATGTGGGCAAAAAGATCGACCCCAAGACCAAAGATGCCGAGGCCACGTTTGTCAAGGCCATGAACGAGCGCGCTAAAGAGCTCGGCTGCACGGGAACGCTTTTTGAGAATCCGCACGGTCTGGACTTTGATGAGTGGGCCGGCGACATGCACTCAACCGCGCACGATGCGGCCCTGATGATGCAGGAAGCAATGAAGAGCGATACGTTCCGCGAGATCGTGGCGAGCGATGATTCCTGGATTGAGGTTACAGGCGCCGACGGCTCCGACCACTCACATTCCATGGATACGCACAACGAGCTGCTGGGACAGGACGGCAATATCGGCGGCAAGACCGGCACTGCGGATAAAACCGGCACCAAGGACGTGGTGGTGTCCTTTATGTGCTTCGCCCCGGCGGACGACCCACAGTACATCATGCTGCTGACCATGGACACTCCCAGCCGCACGACCGGCACCGCCGTGTTCGGCGGCACCATGGTGGCCCCGGTGGCCAGCCAGATCATGAGCGAGATCCTGCCTCTGCTGGGCGTTGAGCCGGATTACACCGCCGAGGAGCTGGTGGGCGCTGACACCACAGTTCCCAATGTGGTGGGACAGACCAGGGAGGCCGCTGAAGATCGGCTGGCTGACCTGGGCTTCACCTTCCGCACTGTGGGGGACGGGGACACGGTCACCGACCAGACCCCCGCCGGCGGCGCCATCGTGCCGGGAAATGCCTCCATCATCCTCTACCTGGGGCAGGAGAAGCCGGACACCCCCTGCACCGTGCCCAATGTGGTGGGGAAGAGCGCCTCAGAGGCCAACAAGGCCATCACCAACGCCGGACTTATCATGAAGGTCACCGGTACCACCACAGCCAGCTCCGGCAATGTCTACGCCATTACCCAGTCTCTCCCTGCGGGCACGGAGGTGG
The DNA here is from genome assembly GCA_905215945.1 of uncultured bacterium. Taxonomy (GTDB): domain Bacteria; phylum Actinomycetota; class Coriobacteriia; order Coriobacteriales; family Coriobacteriaceae; genus Collinsella. The sequence continues at coordinate 10,267 of CAJMRZ010000036.1, forward strand.
CGGCGGGCACGGTGGTGACCGTCCAGTTCGGCGACAACTCTGTCCTGGATTGAGAAAGCAGGTTCTGCATGGTTTTTGGCACCTTCCTCCGTATACTTTGCAAATCCCCTTGTTTATAATGAGGGACGGCAAACTGCTGCCAGACTGAACAAAAGGGGTGTGCATACAATGCATTTGAAAACGCTGCTGGCAGGGCTCTCCCTGCGGTCCGCCACCGCGGACATGGAGACGGAGATCACCCGTATCAGCTATGATTCCCGGACCACGGCACCCGGGGACGTCTTCGTGGCCATGACCGGCTTTGCCACCGACGGCCACGCCTATATCGGAAAGGCCGTGGCGGCGGGAGCCGCCGCGGTGGTG
>CAJMRZ010000037.1 GCA_905215945.1 uncultured bacterium
CGGCAGCACGCGACTCGCGTGATAGTCGTCAAACAGCTTGCCGCCAAACTCCAAATAGAGTTTGCCGCCAAACTGCGAGATGCGCTCCTTAATATGAGCGGCCTGCAGCTCGATATATTTCGCGTTGTCGAAACCCTGGCGCATATATGGCTCCCGTCCCGTTTCCAATTAATGTTCTAGGCGATTATAACGGAGCAGACCCTCCCCAACGCCCAAGCAATCAACTGGCACCAACCAAACACGCCATCGATAAGTTGCGGTGAAATAGTTCCCGTTTAACCCCTCAAGACGGCCAAACAGGAACTATTCCACCGCAACTTCCCCTTTTTGGTTCAAACAAACCTGGCCTTTGTATCAATAATGGAAACGTCGCAGGTTGAGCATAAGCCAGCGAAAGCCCGCCAGAGTAGGCAAAGCGCCCTCTGCACCAACAATGGAAAGCGCCGCAGGCAGAGGACGGACAGCGAGCGCCGTCCAGAACGTACAAGTTGGCATGAAAAAGGCGAGGCATAGACCTTTTGGTCATGCCTTGCCTTTTGAATGACAAATTGTCGTTCTGGACGGCGCGTAGCGTCGACCGGTTCCGCGGTTTGGTAAAACGCCGGAACACAAGAGCGCCCCCTCCCGCGCACGGAACGGAAGGGGGCTAAAGGTAGGAGTCTACCGGTGGGTTGACCCCACCGGACAGACGATGACCAGGTGATCCTTTACAGGATCGTCAAGGTTTCCGTGGGGTACCCGTTGGGTACTTAGAGCAACACGCAGGCGACGGTCAGGATGATGGCGCAGACGACGGAGAGCGCGACGATGAGCTTAAGGGCAAACTTGAGCCAGGTCGTCCACTCGATCTTGGCCAGGGCGAGACCGCCCATGATGGCGCCGGAGGTCGGGGTGAACAGGTTCACGACACCGATGGCGGCAGAGAAGATCATGACCATGACCTCGGGCGAGAAGCCGAGCTTAACAGCCAGCGGTCCCATGATGGGCATGGAGACGGTGGCCATACCGGAGGTCGAGGGGATCAGGAAGGACAGGCCGAAGTAGACCAGGAAGCTCATGGGAGCGAAGATCACACCGGACAGGCCAGCCAGGGCATTGGCGGCAGCGTCGAGGACGTAGACGTCGAGGCCGGTGTTAGCCATGAGGACGGAGATACCACGAGCGAGGGCGATGACGAGAACAACGGACATCATGTCGGCAGCGCCGGTAATGAAGGTGTTGACGATCTGCTTCTCGGACAGGCCACCGATGATACCGATCAGGACAGCCATGAGGAAGAACCAGGTGGAAGCCTCGTCGAAGTACCACTGGCCAATGGGCAGGCCGGTGATCAGGGCAGACCAGCCCTGGACGACGGCGTTACCGTCGGCATCGTAGACAGCGCCAGCGTCAAAGAAGTTGGCGACGCCCTCGTTGAGGTCGGCCAGCGGGATGAAGCCGACGATCATGACGACGAAGGTGAAGGCAAAGGCGATCAGAACACCCTTCTGACGACCGGTGAGCTTGACCTCATTGTGAACCTCGGAAGCAGCCTTGCCGTGAGCCTCTTCGGCGTCCTTGAGCTCCTGCATCGACAGGATGGTGGAACCCTTGTCAGCCTTGACCTTCTTGGCATAGCTCATGACGAAGAAGATGGACATAGCAGTGGTAACAATCCACAGGACGGCACCGAGGCCGATGATGATGGACTGGTTGACCTCAATGCCAACGCCGGTCAGAGCGTCGACGGCAGCGCCGACGGCGAACGGGTTAACCGTGGAGCCCAGGCAGCCGCAGCCAGCGCCGAGCAGGACGGTAGCGGCACCGACCATGGGGTCGAAGCCAGCAGCCATCATGGTAGCGGCGAGCAGGGCGTAGAAGGGAACGGTCTCCTCGCACATACCATAGGTGGTACCACCGAGGGAGAAGATGAGCATCAGCACGGGAATGAGCATGATCTCATTACCCTTAAGCTTCTGCACCAGGACGGCGATGCCGTTGTCCAGGGCGCCGGTCTCGGTCATCATACCGAGGAAGCCGCCCAGGATCATAACGAAGAGGCAGACGGGCAGAGCGTCAGCGAAGCCCTTAATCGGGGCGGTGCAGAAATCGCTCAGACGGGCGGCAGTAACCGCGCCACCGGACGTGCCGGAGACGATAACGGTAATCACTGCGACAATTGCCAGCAGAGCAAGAAGAATGGTGAACGATGAAGGCATACCGCGCTTTTTCTTAGCGGTCTCAGTCATAGTTCTCATCCCCCCTTCATAAATCATTTACTGATCTCGCCAGAAGCGGCTCTTCCGTGCCGTGCCTGCCGCCTGGTGCGAGATATTTACCAGACAAAGCCGCTCGGGGTGTGCAGCAAGACACCCCGAGCGAGATGCTAGATGCTCTTACTTGAGCGTGGCGTACATGACAGCCTTGATGGTGTGCATGCGGTTCTCGGCCTCGTCGAAGACCTTGGAAGCGGGGCTCTCGAAGACCTCGTCGGTGACCTCCTGCTCGGTGATGCCGAACTGCTCGCACTTCTCGGCGCCAATGGTGGTGTTGGTGTCGTGGAAGCTGGGCAGGCAGTGCAGGAAGATGGCACCCGGGTTGGCCATAGCCATGACCTCGGAGGTAACACGATACGGGGTGAGCTGAGCGATGCGCTCGGCCCAGACCTCGTCGGGCTCGCCCATGGAGACCCACACGTCGGTGTAGATAACGTCGGCACCGGTGACGCCGTCCTTGACGTCGGTGGTCAGCTTGATGGTGCAACCGTTGGCCTCGGCGATGGGCTTGCAGGCCTCGATGACGTCGTCGGCGGGCATGCACTCCTCGGGGCCGCAGGCCACGAAGTTCATGCCGAGCTTGGAGCAGACGACCATGAGGGAGCGAGCGACGTTGTTCTTGCAGTCGCCCATGAAGACGAGGGTCTTGCCCTTGATGTCGTAGTTGAAGTTCTCCTGGACGGTCAGGATATCGGCGAGCATCTGGGTGGGATGCCACTCAGTGGTCAGGCCGTTCCACACGGGCACGCCGGACTTAGCAGCGAGCTCCTCGACGTCGTCCTGGGCAAAGCCACGGAACTCGATGCCGTCATACATGCGGCCGAGAACGCGGGCGGTGTCCTCGATGGACTCCTTCTTGCCCATCTGCGACGAACCGGGATCGAGATAGGTCACGCCCATGCCCAGGTCCATGCCGCCGACCTCGAAGGCGCAGCGGGTACGAGTGGAGGTCTTCTGGAAGAGCAGAGCGATGTTCTTGCCCTCGAGATAGCGATGCGGAACGCCAGCGCGCTTCATATCCTTGAAGTTCTTGGAGAGCTTGAGCAGGTACTCGATCTCCTCGGTGGTGAGGTCGAGAAGCTTGAGGAAGCTACGGCCGGAGAGGTTAACACCCATGGTTCGATTCCTTTCGAAGAAATGAATTACGTAAGTATCAGTGTTGCCCGTTTAACGGGCGAAGCCGGTGCGGTTGTAGGGGGACCGCACCGGAAACGGAAAGACTTAGAGGTCCTCGCGCCAGAAGGGCATGCTCATGCAGCGCGGGCCGCCGCGGCCGCGGGAGAGCTCGGCGGAGGGCACGACGAGAAGGTCCAGGCCCTCCTTGTACAGCACGTCGTTGGTGACGGTGTTGCGGGCGTAGACGCAGATCTTGCCGGGCTCGACGCACAGGGTGTTGGAGCCGTCGTTCCACTGCTCGCGGGAGGCCGCGATCGGGTCGCCGCCGCCGCAGGGGATCAGCTTGACCTGGTCGACGCCGGTGGCGTCCTCCAGGACGTGCTCGAGGGTGTCCTCGATCAGGCGGATGTTCACGTCGCCCGGGTTCTTGCCGGCGGTCAGCTCGTAGACGCGCAGGGTGCCCATGATGGCGGGGTGGATCGTGAACTTATCGACGTCGATCTGGGTGAAGACCGTGTCGAGGTGCATGAAGGCGCGCGAGACCGGGATGTCGAAGGCCAGGATGCGCTCGACCTTGGAGTCGGAGTTCCAGAAGATGTTCTGGGCCATGACGTCGATCGCGGCGGCCTGGGTGCGCTGGGAGATGCCGACGGCGAGGGTCTTCTCGTTGATGTTCAGCACGTCGCCGCCCTCGGTGTGGAACTGGCAGTCGCGGCGGAAGTACAGCGAGACGTCCTTGTAGTCGGGGTGGTACTTGAAGATGTACTTGCCGTACAGGGTCTCGCGGTTGCGGGTGACCGAGTACATGCGGTTGAGGTTGACGCCCTCGCCGACGACCGCGAACGGGTCGCGGGTGAAGTAGAGGTTGGGCATCGGGTCGATGATCAGGTCGGACTCGGACTCGGAGTTGACCAGGGAGTCGAGGGTCGTGGACGCCGTGAGGGGCATGTCGATCTCGGACTTGGTCATGCCGGCCATGGTCTTCTTGACGAACTCGAGGTTGTCCTCGATGGAGTCCAGCTTCTCGCGGACGATCTGCGGCATGTGCTGGCCGCGGATGCCGGCCTCGGCGATGTACTGGTCGGTGAACTCGGCGCGGGCGCCGGGGACCTGGTCGAACACCTCGGCGACGAGGTTCTCGAGATAGAGGACCTCCACGCCCTGGTCCCTCAGGATCTGGGCGAAGGTGTCGTGCTCCTGCTGCGCGACCTCCAGGAACGGGACGTCGTCGAACAGGAGTCGCTCGAGCTCGTCGGGCGGCAGGTTGAGGAGCTCGTCGCCGGGACGGTGCAGGCAGACCTTCCTGAGCTTGCCGATCTCGGAAGGCACGTGCAGACCTTTCGTCATGGCCTCCTACCTTTCTTTCGGGCCCTTGTCAGGGCCGATTCGTTAGCGCCCCTCCGTGTGAGGCGTTATTGCTGACGACATATTTATATCCAAAATCAGCTCATACTTCCACCTTGCCCCCGAACGGTTTTTTATAGGGGGTGAACGGCATACACATATACTTCACGCATGGCACACTTCATCTTAATAAAGCGTATTTACGTGCTTAAACGCGTTTTCAATCCTAAAATCAAATGGAACTAAACTTTGCTAAACCACCCTCATATTGCATATTTCCAATAAAGCTATGAATAGAATTAGCGGTTCATACCGTGTCTCAACCATTTTCATTTTTATTCAGAAAAAAGTTTGTCCTATTCATTTCTGGTAAACAAATTACCGTTTACCAGACGCTTGATACCGTTCACCGGAAACTCAGTATAAGGCCCAGCGGATACCGACTCGTTTTACGGCTCCATTTGTAACAACTTGACTTCTCGGTATAGAAAAACGGACCCGCTTCACTAGGGAAACGGGTCCGTTTTCGATTATCTTCGGCTAATTTGGATAAGGCCCTCGAAGATCATCGGAATCCTAGCGATCAAACTCCGCCAGTGCCTCGCCCAACAGCCTCAGGCCCTCGCGCAGAACGTCCTCGCTCGCGCAGTAGCCCAGGCGTGCGCCGCAGGGAAGCTCAAAGCGGCTGCCGGGTACCAGCAGCACTCCCCTCTCGGACAGCAGGCGCTTGCAGAACTCCTCGTCGTCCTCGGGAATATCAAGCTGGATAAACGAGGTGGACACGCCCTGCGGCGCCGTCCAGGAAACGCGGTGCTGCGTATCGATCCAAGCCTGCGCGATATCGCGGTTGCCAAACACGATCTTGCGATTGCGCTCAAGGATCTTGTCCTTGTGCTCAAGCACATAGGTCGCCAGGGCATCGTTGAACACGCCGCCGCAGATCATGGTGTAATCGCGATAGGTACGGATGCGGTTGGACACCTCTTCGTCGGCCACGACCCAGCCCACGCGGGCCGCAGGCGTCGAATAGGTCTTGGACACCGAGTTGGTGACAATGGCATTCTCGTACACGTCAGCCATCGACATAAAGGCCTCGGTGTTCTCAAGCGGCAGATACACCTCGTCGCACAGCACGTAGGCGCCCACCGAACGGGCGATCTCGGCAATCTGGCCGAGCGTATCGGCATCAAGCACCGTACCGATGGGGTTCGATGCGTTGTTGATGCAGATGAGTCTGGTGTTGGGGCGCACCAAGCGCTTGAGTTCCTCGATATCGGGCTTCCAGCCGAGTTCCTCGCGAAGCTCCCAATACTCGACCTCGGCGCCGAGCGTACGTGGGATCTCATAGAGCGGCGCGTAGGTGGGCCACTCGGCGATAACATGGTCGCCGGGCTCGACCACAGCCATGATGGCGTTGAGGTTAGCGCCCGTGCAGCCATTGGTCTGCAGAATGTGATCGGGATTGACCTCGCGACGATACAGCTTGGCAACCTCGGCCTTAAACTCCGGCGAGCCCTCGATCCAGCCGTAGTTCATCTTCTCGCGGTCCAGGCGCTCGTAGAACGTGGCGCCGTCCTGCTCATCGAGCGCGCGCAGCTCGCCCATGGTGAGCGACGAGATCGTCGACTGGGCGATGTCCCACGTGGCACTCTTCTCCCAAACGTTGAGCCATTCCTCAACGCCAATCGTCTTGATGTCCATGGCCAAGCTCCTTACAAAAGCAGTCATCCAATCGTGTTGACGTTCCTCATACAAGATTGGGGCGGTGCGAAAACCCGCACCGCCCCAATGGGAGACATCTAATGGCAGCTAGATGTATGTATTAAGACCTGTACGGGTCCTAGAAGACCCTAGAGGTCCTCGCGCCAGAAGGGCATGCTCATGCAGCGCGGGCCGCCGCGGCCGCGGGAGAGCTCGGCGGAGGGCACGACGAGAAGGTCCAGGCCCTCCTTGTACAGCACGTCGTTGGTGACGGTGTTGCGGGCGTAGACGCAGATCTTGCCGGGCTCGACGCACAGGGTGTTGGAGCCGTCGTTCCACTGCTCGCGGGAGGCCGCGATCGGGTCGCCGCCGCCGCAGGGGATCAGCTTGACCTGGTCGACGCCGGTGGCGTCCTCCAGGACGTGCTCGAGGGTGTCCTCGATCAGGCGGATGTTCACGTCGCCCGGGTTCTTGCCGGCGGTCAGCTCGTAGACGCGCAGGGTGCCCATGATGGCGGGGTGGATCGTGAACTTATCGACGTCGATCTGGGTGAAGACCGTGTCGAGGTGCATGAAGGCGCGCGAGACCGGGATGTCGAAGGCCAGGATGCGCTCGACCTTGGAGTCGGAGTTCCAGAAGATGTTCTGGGCCATGACGTCGATCGCGGCGGCCTGGGTGCGCTGGGAGATGCCGACGGCGAGGGTCTTCTCGTTGATGTTCAGCACGTCGCCGCCCTCGGTGTGGAACTGGCAGTCGCGGCGGAAGTACAGCGAGACGTCCTTGTAGTCGGGGTGGTACTTGAAGATGTACTTGCCGTACAGGGTCTCGCGGTTGCGGGTGACCGAGTACATGCGGTTGAGGTTGACGCCCTCGCCGACGACCGCGAACGGGTCGCGGGTGAAGTAGAGGTTGGGCATCGGGTCGATGATCAGGTCGGACTCGGACTCGGAGTTGACCAGGGAGTCGAGGGTCGTGGACGCCGTGAGGGGCATGTCGATCTCGGACTTGGTCATGCCGGCCATGGTCTTCTTGACGAACTCGAGGTTGTCCTCGATGGAGTCCAGCTTCTCGCGGACGATCTGCGGCATGTGCTGGCCGCGGATGCCGGCCTCGGCGATGTACTGGTCGGTGAACTCGGCGCGGGCGCCGGGGACCTGGTCGAACACCTCGGCGACGAGGTTCTCGAGATAGAGGACCTCCACGCCCTGGTCCCTCAGGATCTGGGCGAAGGTGTCGTGCTCCTGCTGCGCGACCTCCAGGAACGGGACGTCGTCGAACAGGAGTCGCTCGAGCTCGTCGGGCGGCAGGTTGAGGAGCTCGTCGCCGGGACGGTGCAGGCAGACCTTCCTGAGCTTGCCGATCTCGGAAGGCACGTGCAGACCTTTCGTCATGGCCTCCTACCTTTCTTTCGGGCCTTTCGGCCGAATCTCTCAGCGCCCTTCCATAGCGGACGCTGCTTGCTGACAGCTCTAGTTATATCCAAAAACCACCTGCAATTCCACCTCGCCCCCGAACGGTCAGCAAAGTGCGATGAACGGTATATCTCATATGATTCCCCCATGATGCACTTCGGTTCTCTAAAGCAGGTTTTCAAAGGTAAATGTTCTTTTTTCTAAGGAATTAAGCTAGATTGCACAAATATTTTCATGTTTAGGAATTGCATAGCTAAAACGGTTTTCTGCATATATATGTCGTTTGTTCATGATTCAATTTGGATTCGATTATATTCAGCTCGCAATCATTCTTATTCATACATCCTCACCAATTGAGTATGGATATAGATTGTTTCTAAACGAGTTGGGCAGTTAGTTGCATGCCTTGGCAGCGTAAGAAGTAGGTAAAGATACCGTTCACGCGATACGTCCGTGCCACAGGTCGACTAAATTGAGACAATAGTGAATAGTGTTAGGCTACCGTCCCCTGTGGGGACTGAACGGACAGATGCATATGCCGAGCAAAATCGAAAAGAAGCAAGCCGCCGCAAAGCTGCGCAAACCGCCGCGCGACTTCTCATACACGCAAAACCGAGAGCTCAGCTGGCTACGCTTTGACAACCGCGTGCTCGACGAAGCCTTCGACGAAACCGTTCCGTTATTCGAGCGACTAAAGTTCGTCTCGATCTTCGAGTCCAACCTCGACGAGTTCCTTATGGTGCGCGTGGGCGGCCTGTCCGATCTGGCGGAGCTCAAAAAACAACCTGTCGACAACAAGAGCAATATGACCGCCTCCGAACAGGTCGATGCTGTCATGGCCGAAATGCCCGGGCTCCTTACCCGTTGGGAGTCCATCTTTAAGAGCATCGAGGGCAAGCTCGACACCTTGGGCGTTCACCGCGCCCACATCGATTCGCTTACGCCCGAGGAGCGCACCTTTGTAACCCGCTACTTCCAGGCCTACGTGTCGCCGGTCATCTCGCCGCTGGTCATCGATCCTCGCCACCCCTTCCCCAACCTGCGCAACGGCGCGCTCTATCTGGCCTGTGGTCTGGACGGCGCCACCGACGAGGAGAGCCTACTGGGCCTTATCGAGATTCCCGCCTCGATGAACCGCGTGGTCGAGATCCCCTCGCCCACCGGCACCTACTCCTACATCTTGCTCGAGGACGTCATCCTCGCCTGCCTGGACAGCTGCTTTGGCTCCTATAAGCCGCTGGATCGTGCGCTGATCCGCGTCACCCGCAACGCCGACATCGATCCGGACGGCGAGGGCGTCGAAGAGGAAGAGGACTACCGCCAGCACATGAAGCGCATTCTCAAGAAGCGCCTGCGCCTGCAGCCGGTAGTGCTCGCGGTCTCGGGGTCGCTCGAGAAGGCGACGCTCAAGACTATCCGCAAGGCGCTCGAGCTTTCGCGCCGCTCTGTCTTTACCTGCGATATCCCGCTCAACCTGGGCTACGTCTTTGGCATTGAGGGCAAGATTCCCGAGCACCTGCGCAACGAGCTCCTCTTTACGCCGTTTAAGCCACAGCCCAACCCCACCATCGACATGACCCGCTCCATCCGCGAGCAGGTGCTGCAGCACGACAAGCTGCTCTTCTACCCTTACGAGGCCATGAATCCGTTCCTGGATCTGGTACACGAGGCAGCCTACGATCCCGAGTGCATCTCGTTGCGCATCACGCTCTACCGCGTGGCCAAGCAGAGCCGCCTATGCGAGTCGCTGATCGATGCCGCCGAGAACGGCAAAGAGGTCACGGTGCTCATGGAGCTCCGCGCCCGCTTTGACGAGCAGAACAACATCGAGTGGGCCGAGCGTCTGGAAGAGGCAGGCTGCACCGTCATCTACGGCTCCGAAGGCTTTAAGTGCCACTCCAAGATCTGCCAGCTCACCTATCGCGAGGGCATGGCGCTAACGCGCCTGACGCTGCTGGGCACCGGCAACTTTAACGAGAAGACGGCCAAACTCTACAGCGACTTTATGCTCATGACCGCCCACCCCGGCATCGGCGAGGACGCCAACCTGTTCTTCCGCAACCTGTCGCTGGGCAATCTGCGCGGCGATTACCGCTTCCTGGGTGTGGCGCCCGTCGGACTGAAACCGCTCATCATGCGCGGGCTTGACCGCGAGATCCAGCGCGCCCTTGCCGGCGAGCCCGCCCGCGTGTTCTTTAAGCTCAACTCACTGACCGACCGCGAGGTTATCGACAAGATCGCCGAGGCATCGTGTGCCGGCGTGCGCGTAGACATGATCATCCGCGGCATCTCGTGCCTCAAGCCCGGTGTTCCGGGCAAGACCGAGAACGTGCATGTCCGCTCCATCGTCGGACGCTTTTTGGAGCACGCGCGCGTCTATGCTTTCGGCGTGGACTCGGACATGATTTACCTGAGCTCAGCCGATATGATGACGCGCAACACCGAGCACCGCGTGGAGATCGCCTTCCCCGTGCTCGACCCCACCTGCCGCGCCCTAGTGCACGAGTACATGGGCATGCAGCTGCGGGACAACGTGAAGGCCCGCAGCCTCACGAGCGACGGCACCTGGGTCCCCGTGGAGCGTGCAGAGGGTGAAAAACCCTTCAACTCGCAGGAAGCTCTGCTGGAGCGCGCCTATCGCAACGCCGAGGCCGCGCCCGAGCCCGTCATTGAGGCGAAACCTGCCCCCGAGCCCGA
>CAJMRZ010000038.1 GCA_905215945.1 uncultured bacterium
GGTGGGATTGCCGCGGCTGTCGAGTACCTCGCGACCGTAGACGTCCATAATATCGCTCATGTTGTCTCCCTCTCACTTGGAAACGTAGTGGATGCAAGCGACCGGCTGACCGTGCACCGTCGGTGCGTCTCCGTAAGTTAGCCATGTCGCACTTTTTGCATTATGCCCTAAGTTAGCCGAGGGATACACTTGATTTTCGAAAAATTTAGCGGGAACGATGAGGCGTGTCAGCCCGTCGTTCCCGCAGTCTTACTCCTCCGCCTTTGCGGCATCCCACAGGTCGTTGAGGCCGTGGGTCGAGAGCTCGGCCAGATCCACGTGGGCATCGGCCGCCATCTGCTCCATCGCGGCCCAGCGGCGGCGGAACTTTGCTGTGCTGGCACGCAGGGCGCTCTCGGCGTCGATACCCTCCTTGCGCGCGACGTTGACCAGGGCAAAGAGCAGGTCGCCAAACTCCATCTCGCGCTCGGGCGAGCCAGGGGCCTCGGCCTCAAACTCGGCATGCTCCTCGGCGACCTCGTCCCACACATCCTGGACCGTCTCCCACTCAAAGCCCACGGCAGCCGCCTTGCGCGACACCTTCTGAGCCTGCATCAGCGCCGGCAGATGCGTGGGCACGCCGTCGAGCAAACCCTCGGGCGCGGCCTCGCCTGCCGCCACGGCCTTGTCCTTGGCGGCTTTCTCGGCAAGCTTGACCTCGTCCCAAATCTTGAGTACCTCGTCGGAGTTCTCGGCATCCGCATCGCCAAACACGTGCGGATGACGGCGAATGAGCTTGGCGTCAATATCGCGCGCCACGTCGGCCAGCGTAAACTCGCCGGCGTCCGCCGCGATCTGCGCATGCAGCACCACCTGCATGAGCACGTCACCCAGCTCCTCGCGCAGGTGAACCGCGTCGTCCGTCTCGATGCAATCGAGCGCCTCGTAGGCTTCCTCGATCATGTTCTTGCCGATGCTCTGATGCGTCTGCTCGCGGTCCCACGGGCAGCCGTCGGGCTGACGCAAGCGCCAGATGGTCTGCACCAGATGCTGCAGCTCGGCCGACGCATCGACCAGCGTGGACAGATCACGCGAGCCCTCGGCATTTTGCTGAGCCATGTGCTCTGCCATGGTTAGTCCTCCTCCAGGATCACATGACGAAACGCTCCGCCCTCGCAGATGCCGTAGCTGTGCGTACCGTCCTTGGGGATGCTCACGCTGCCGGGGTTGAAAAGCCACAGGCCCGGGTGCGCGGCGCTTTCCTCGTTGACCTTGACGTGCGTGTGACCGTAGACGAGCGCGGAGCCCTCGGGCAACGCGGGCGCGTGGTCGACGCTGTTGTGCATGCCGGCGCCAAAGACGTGGCCGTGCGTCAGGAACAGCTCACGGCCGGTTTCGTCAAACAGCGTGGCGTAGTCGGCCATGACGGGGAAGTCGAGCACCATCTGGTCGACCTCGGCGTCGCAGTTGCCGCGCACCGCGATGATGCGGTCGGCCAGGGCGTTGAGCAGCGGAATCACGCGCTTGGGGGCGTAGTCGCGCGGCAGGTCGTTGCGCGGACCGTGGTAGAGCAGGTCGCCCAGCAGCACGATGCGGTCAGGCTGCTCGGACTCGATGGCGGTGACCAGGCGCTCGGTCCAATATGCCGAGCCGTGGATGTCGGAAGCGATGAGGTATTTCATGGTGGTCCTTTCGGGTGGGGTGGATATGACTGGGCGCGGGATGTCGCCGGCCGCGCTATTCAAATCGCAGTGCCGCGCTCTGGGCCGCCTGCATCACGCGTTGGAGCGGCACGTTGTGCTCACGGGCAAGACGGGCGCAATCCTCGTACTCGGGAGCCGCGCGCTCGCTGCCGTCGGGCAGGGTGGCTACTTTGACGGCCACCTCGCCCCAAGGCGTCGCCACCTGCTCAAAACGACGCGGCAGACAGACGCGCTCCATAACCTGGCGGCGGATGCCGTTGGTCGTGGTTTCCAAAAAGATGATCATCTGCAGACGGTCAATGTCCTCGCGGGCGCAGATTACCTGCAGCTGCCAGCCGGGACGACCTTTTTTGCAGTAGAGAGGCAGCCAGTGCACTTCGCGGGCACCCGCCTCGCGCAAGCGGTCGGCGGCATAGGCGAGTACCTCGGGCGACGCATCGTCGATGTCGCACTCCAGCTTGACGATGGTTTCGGGCGCATCGGTCTCGCGGGACAGCGGAGATGTACTTCCACGTTGCATACGGTCCGAATCCTTTCCGCACGGGCTCGTTTTATTCAACCAAACGCTAGCACATCGGACGTGACGCAGGCGTGACTTTCGTCCGTCGCCGCCCTCGCCCCTATCCAAACGTGTACGTCAGCCTCCAAACATGTCATTATTTGTCGGTTTTGGAGGCTGACGTACACGTTTTGAGAGCAAGCGAGGCCGCACCACGCGCCGCGCAACCTTTCCAATCGATTTCGATCCCCGGCGTGCCCGGCGTGTTGAGAGCTGCGCCATTACAATGAAGCGGATTCGCTTGACGCAAAGGAGCTGCCATGTCTGCTTGCCCGCTGGTCGATTGCCACACCCACACCTCGTTTTCGGACGGCCATGCCTCCTTTGAGGACACCTTTCGCGCCGCTGCTGCGGCCAGCTGCCGCGTCATGGTCTCAACCGACCATCTCACCCTGCCCGCCAGCATGGATGCCAACTGCGAAGTGCAGGTTACTGAGGGCGACCTGCCGGCACATCGTCTGGCTTTTGAGGATGCTCGCAAGCTTGCCGTGCAGATCGCGCCGGAGCTCGAGCTTATCTATGGCTTTGAATGCGATTGGTACGAGGGCTGCGAGCCTTTGGTCGAGCGCTGGTCCCGAGGCGCCGTCGTGCGCCTGGGCAGCGTGCATTGGATTGGTAACCCAGGCGATATTGCGGCAGGTGCTGCGGGCACGGCGGGGACGGAGGACGTCGCTCGTCCCGATACGCCCGATTCGCGCTGCGGCTGGATCGACGATGACACCAACCTGCACGTTTGGGAAAACCTGGGGGTACGCGGCGTGTGGGAGCGCTACGTCGACGACTGGTGCCGCGCCTGCGAGAGCCCGCTCAACTTTGATGTAATGGCTCACCCCGACCTGGTCATGCGCTTTTCGAAAGAGGGCTTTGCGCCCGACTTTGACCCCGCGCCGTTCTGGGGGCAGATGGCAGAGTGTGCACACGACGCGGGCCGCCGCGTTGAGGTCTCGACCGCTGCGCCGCGCAAGGGACTCGACGACTACTATCCCACGACCGGGTTGTTGCGTTGCTTCGCCCACGCCGAGGTGCCGATCACTTTTGGCTCGGACGCACACCGCGCCTGCGACATTTGCTGGAACATCCGTGAGACCCAGGCACACGCCTACGACTGTGGCTACCGAACCTTCGACGTCCCCCACCCCACCGGCGAATGGGAATCCACACCCCTCGCCTAACTAGTCGTTTAAGAACGTCCCCAATGACTAGTGACGGCGGGCGTTGAGTTCGCCGGCAAGCTCGTCGAGGGTGATACCGTAGCGCTCAAGGGTTACGAGCAGATGGTAGATCAGGTCGCCGGCCTCGTAGCGGATGTGATCGTGATCGTTATCCTTGCAGGCCATGATCACCTCGCTTGCCTCCTCGGCAAGCTTCTTGAGCAGCTCGTCCTCGACGTCGGTCAGCAGACGCGCGGTATAGCTTTCCTGCGGCGATGCATCACGACGACCGTGAATCACCTCGGCCAGACCTGTCAGCGTCTCTCCGATATTTCCATCCTGAACGTTTGCGGTGCGCACACCCATAGTTCAATCCTTTCTGGTGGCCGAGCGTCTAATCGAGCGCCCGCCCTACGCGAGTTTCTTAAAGAAGCAGGTACGGTTGCCGGTATGGCAGGCCGGACCCGGCGAGTCGACCTTGACCAGCAGCGTATCGCTATCGCAGTCGGCCCAGAGCTCCTTGACCTCTTGCATATTGCCGCTCGTCGCACCCTTGTTCCAGAGCTCCTGGCGACTGCGGCTCCAAAACCACGTGGTACCGGTCTTGAGCGTCAGCCCCACCGACTCCTCGTTCATCCAAGCAACCATAAGCACCTCACCGGTGTCATATTGCTGAACAACACAAGGAATCAGCCCCTTGGCGTCGTATTTGAGCTCGAACGCAGTTGCCACTTGCTCCATTTAAAAATCCAATCTCACGGGAATACCTTGAGAGGCCATGTATTCCTTCACCTGGCGGATGCTGAAGGTTCCAAAGTGAAAGACACTTGCTGCCAGTACGGCATCGGCCTCACCCTCAATCACACCCTCGGCAAAATGCTCGAGCGTACCCACGCCGCCGCTCGCGATGACGGGAATCGGCACCGCGCGCGCCACGGCGCGGGTGAGCGCCAAATCAAAGCCGGCCTTGGTGCCATCGCGATCCATACTGGTCAGTAGGATTTCGCCGGCGCCGCGACGAGCCGCTTCCTCGGCCCACGCCACCGCATCGATACCCGTGGCGTTGCGACCGCCCGCCGTGAAGACCTCCCACCTATCGGCACCCGGCTCGCCGGGCAGGCCCACACGCTTGGCATCAATCGCCACGACCACGGCCTGGCTGCCAAACGCCGCGGCAGCCTGGCTAATCAGCGACGGGTCGCGCACGGCCGCCGAGTTGAGCGACACCTTGTCGGCACCGGCGGCAACCATGGTGCGCATGCCTGCCAGGTCGCGAAAGCCGCCGCCCACGGTATAGGGAATGGCCAGCTCCTCGGCTGCATGCGCCGCCATCTCGATGGTCGTCGCGCGGTTATCGCTCGTGGCGGTAATGTCCAGGAAGACGACCTCGTCCGCACCCTCGCGATCGTAGGCACGCGCTAGCTCCACCGGGTCGCCCGCATCGCGCAAGCTCACAAAGTTGACGCCCTTGACCACACGGCCGTCCTTGACGTCCAGACAGGGAATCACGCGTTTGGTAAGCATGGGCTACTCCTCCCCTCGGGCGGCGGCCAGTGCCTGGGCCAGCGTAAAGTTGCCCTCGTAGAGCGCGCGGCCGGTAATGGCACCCTCAATAGCATCCTCACCCACCGCAGCCAGCGCGCAAATGTCGTCGAGCGTAGAGATGCCGCCCGAAGCCACGACAGGAAAGCCCGCGACCTTGGCAACATGGCGATACGCCGCCACATCGATGCCCGTCTGCATGCCATCGCGCGCGATGTCGGTATACACCAGATGCTTAAAGCCCAGCTCGGTGAGCTGTGCCACGGCATCGTCGAGTGCCACGCCCGCGCCGTCGCGCCAGCCGTTCACCTTGACCTGGCCGTCGCGAGCGGCGATGTCGGCCACGAGCAGCTCGCCAAAGCCTTGGGCCGCCACCTCGGCAAAACCCGGCTCGGTCACCAGCACGGTGCCCAGCGCAATGCGGCGAGCACCATAGCCGGCCAGCTCGTCGATGCGTGCGAGCGAGCGAACGCCGCCGCCCACGTCCACGGACAGACCGTCGACGCCGCAGATAGCCTTGATCACCGCCGAGTTGGCAGCGCATGCGTCCTCGTCCTCGCCAAAGGCGGCGGACAGGTCGACGACGTGCACCCAGCTCGCACCCTGCTCGGCAAACGAGCGGGCGACTGCCACGGGATCGTCGGAATATACCTTGCAGCGACTCCGGTCGCCGCGCTCCAGGCGCACGACCTTGCCGCCGATCAGATCGATTGCGGGAAACAGGATCATCGGCCAGCCTCCTCGACGATGTTGGCGAAGTTCTTAAGGATGCGCTGCCCCAGCGCGGAGGATTTCTCGGGATGGAACTGGCAGCCCCACACGTTGCCATGGCGCACGATGCACGGGAAGCTCCGCGTATAGTGCGTGCGCGCCAGCACATCGGCGGCATCGGCGTCGTCGGCCACCGCGTAGCTGTGGGTGAAGTACATGTTGGCGCCCTCGGCAAAACCGGCAAGCAGCGGATCAGCCGCACCGGCGGACGTCATGTGCACCTGGTCCCAGCCCACGTGCGGTACCTTCAGGCGACTCGATTTCAAGCGCGTGCACGAGCCGCGCATGATACCCAGACCATCGACCCAGGGGCCGCCGACCTGCTCGGAGGCGTTGCCGTCCGCGGCAACACCCTCGTCCGCAGGCACGCCCTCGTTGCCTCGCTCAAAAAATAGCTGAAGGCCCAGGCAGATGCCGAGCAGCGGAGTTCCGGCGGCAACGGCATCGAGCACGGCCACCTCCTCGCCGCTCTGGCGCATAAAGGCGATCGCGTCATAGAACGCGCCCACGCCCGGGATGACCAGGCCGTCGGCGTTGCGGATCTGCTCCGGATCGTCCGACGTGCAGGCGGCGGCACCGGCGCGCGCAAGCCCGCGCGTAACGCTCGACAAGTTGCCCTTGTGGTAATCGACCACCACGATCTTCGGTTCGCCCACGCGACCCTCCTCTTCCCATCATCCAAAACCACCACAAAGGGGACAGGCACCTTCGTGGTGGTTTTTGTCTTTGTAGCGGTTACAGCGAGCCCTTGGTGCTGGGGATGCCCTGCACGCGGGGATCCAGCTCACAGGCGTGGCGCATCGTGCGGCCCACAGCCTTAAAGGCGGCCTCGATAATGTGATGCGAGTTGCCGCCCGCCAGCTCGCGCACGTGCAGCGTGAGCTTGGCGTCGCGCGCAAAGGCATAGAAGAACTCGACGGCCAGCTCGGTATCGAAGCTGCCCACACGCTCGGTCGGCACGGGCAGCTCGCAGTAGGCCTGGCCGCGGCCCGAAATATCCACGGCGGCCATCACGAGCGTCTCGTCCATGGCAATCGCCGCGTCGGCAAAGCGCGTAATGCCCGCCTTGTCACCCAGCGCCTGGCAAAACGCCTCGCCCAGCACAATGCCCGTGTCCTCGACGGTGTGGTGCGCATCGACCTCCACGTCGCCCACCGCGTGCACCGTCAAATCGAACAGGCCATGGCGGCCAAAGGCATTGAGCATGTGGTCGAAAAACGGCACGCCGGTCGAGATATCGCACGTACCGGTTCCATCCAGGTCGAGTTTGACGACAATGTCGGTCTCCCCCGTCTTGCGGGTCACCTCGGCATAACGGCCCATCTAGATCTCCTCCTTCACCAGCACGGCAAACGCAGACAGTACCTCATCGTTTTCCTGCGGCGTGCCCACGGTAATGCGCAGACAGTCCGAAAGCCCCGGCGCATAGCTAAAGTCGCGCACCAAAATCGAATACTCGTCGCGTAGGCGCTCGCGCACGCGCGTGGCATGCGGCGTACGCACGAGCACAAAGTTCGCCGCGCTCGGCCATACCTCCACGGGCAGGCCTTCGGCAGCCATCGCGCGCAGGGCGCACAGCTCGCGCTCGCGCTCGGTTGCGACCTGTGCCACCACAGGCGTGTACGATTCGCGGGCACGCAAGCAGGCAAGCGCGGCGGCCTGACTCAGCACATTGACCGAATAGATCTGGCGAATCGCCGCGAACACGTCGATGACTTCCGGCGCCGCGATCACGTAACCCAAACGCGTACCGGCAGCGCCAAACGCCTTGGACAACGTATGCAGAATCACCAGGTTGGGATGCTCGGCGATAAGCCCCTGCGCCGTGGTGGCCGCGCCAAACAAATCGTCGGCAAACTCAACGTAGGCCTCGTCGACCATTACCATGCCGGGGCACGCATCGCACAGCGCCGCGACAAAGTCGAGCGGTGCCACGTCACCCGTGGGGTTATTGGGCGAGGTCACGATTGCCAGGTTGCACTCGGACGCCGCCGCAAGCACGGCTGCCTGGTCGAGCTCAAAGGTCGCGGGGTCGCGCCACACGTCGCGCACCTCGGTCTGGCAGAGCGACGCAAAGAACGCGTACTCGCTAAAGCACGGCGGGCAGTTGAGCAGGGTCCGCCCAGCGCCGCCAAACGCCAGCAGGTAGTTATAGAGCAGCTCGTCGCCGCCGTTTCCCACGCAAGTATTCTCGCGCGTCACGCCATGCCAAGCAGCCAGCTCGTCGCGCAGCTCGTTGGACATGGGATCGGGATAGCGGTTGAGCGGTGTGGCAGCCAAGGCCGCGTCGATCGCCTCGCGCACGCCAGCGGGCACGGGATAGGTGTTCTCGTTGGCCGAAAGGTTGATGCGTGTGGGCGTAAAGTTGGGATCGTAGGGCTCAATGCCGGCCAAGTAGGGCTGGACGAGCTCCTTCATGCGGGGCGTGAGCTCGGCCATATTAGGCCTCCTTGCCAGTCGCGCCGGCGCCATCCGCGCTTGCAGCCGCCAGGTCCACGCCATCGGCAACCGTCGCCACGGCGTCGCCCGGCCAGGCGACCTTGGTCAGGTCAGCCGCGGCGAGCGACTCGGCGCTCACGGCATCCTCGCCCTGCTCCAACACGCGACGGCGCAGTGCGGCAGAAAGCGCGTGTGCCCACAGGCCCTCGGCCTCGGCCAGACGCTGCGTAGCGGGAGCGTCGGAGAGCAGGCCCTCGGGCGTATAGCAAATGACACTCGAGCGCTTGACGAACTCCTCCACCGAAAGCGGGTTGGAGAACATGGCCGTGCCGCCGGTCGGCAGCGTGTGATTGGGGCCGGCAACGTAATCGCCGAGTGGCTCGGAGCTCCAAGCGCCCACAAAGATGGCGCCGGCGTTGCGAATACCGCCAAGCAGGCCCATCGCATCCTTGCAGTGCAGCTCCAGGTGCTCGGGCGCCACGGTGTTCACCGCCTCGACGGCGGCAGCCATGTCGGCGGCCACCACGATGGTGCCCTCGTTATCGAGTGAGGCGCGTGTGATCTCGGCACGCGGCGACTGCGCTACTAGAATGTCGATGCCCGCCTCGACCTCGCGCGCAAACTGCTCGTCGCAGGTCACCAGATAGCAGGCCGCCAGCGGATCATGCTCAGCCTGGGCCATCAGGTCGGCCGCGACCACCATGGGCTTGGCCGCGGCGTCGGCCAGCACGCAGACCTCGGAGGGACCGGCGACCATATCGATACCCACATCACCCGAGACAATCTGCTTGGCAGCGGCGACAAAGGCGTTACCCGGGCCGGTAATCTTGTCGACACGCGGAATGGTCTCGGTACCGTACGCCATCGCGGCCACGGCCTGGGCGCCGCCCACCATATAGATCTCGTCCACGCCGCCGAGCTTTGCCGCCGCGAGCGTATACGGGCTAATCAGTCCATCCTTTTGCGGCGGGGTTACCATGACCACGCGTTTGACGCCGGCCACCTTGGCGGGAATGGCGTTCATAAGCACGGTGGAAGGGTACTGTGCACGACCGCCCGGCACGTAGATACCGGCCGCAGCAAGCGGGGTCACCTTAACGCCGAGCATCGTGCCGTCCGGGCGCGTGGTAAACCAGCTCTGCTCGACCTCGCGCTGGTGGAACTCGCGAATCTGGCGTGCAGCCTTTTCGAGCGCCGCGACAAAAGCGGGATCGAGGCCTTCGAGCGCGGCATCGATCTGCTCTTGCGGTAGACGGAAGCTCTGCAGTTCAACGCCGTCAAAGCGCTGGCAATAGTCGCGCACTGCGGCATCGCCGTTGGCACGCACGTTGGCCACAATATCGCGGGCGGCGTCGACGATGTTTTGCGGCAGCACGCCCTTACGGTTGAGCTGGTTGGTAACGAGGCGCTCACCGGGAGCAAGCTTGATAGTCTTCATATCGGTATCCCCTATCGGTCGAGGTTGTGTTCGAAAAACGAAAGGCCGGGCGGCGGCGCCAATCGGCACGCAGCCCGGATATGGGGGCGCCCGTGCGTGCTCGCGCTATTGTGCCGAGCCCGCGACGGGCTCAAAATGCTTGTCCTTAACGGCCGCGGCCAAGCGATTTGCCAGATTGCGTACGCGCGGATCCAGGCGCGCAGCACCCGGATTGACAAAGAAGCGGGCCGTGCAGTCCAT
>CAJMRZ010000039.1 GCA_905215945.1 uncultured bacterium
GGCAGGCTGGGTTGCGGCGCGGGCGCGATCGGGTGAAAGATGGTAACCGCCAAACGACGTGGTGGTGGGATATCCGTGACAAACGATTGCCGCGAACTCGTCGTCGAGCCACACCCAGCCTTGATCAAAGTTGAGCCATGGGCCGCCCGGTTTGGTGGGGCCGGGGCGCTCCTGGTTCATGCAGTAGGCAATCGAGGTGTCTTGAGCTTCATACTTGCCGATGAAGAAGGGCCCACAATCATCGCTAATAGTGCGGAAGCCGAGCTGGTCGTAGCCATCGACGGCAAATGCGGCTCCTGGTGCCAGGCAGCCGAAAAGCAGGAAGAGGAGCAGGAGCAGCGGACCTGTTGCGATTGCGCTGTGGACAGAGTGCGTGGGTGCGTTGGACATGGCTGCTCCTTATCCCTCGTGCGCCGCATGGGGAGGTTGCGACGCGTAGGATGAGGCTACCCCCGAGGTTCATGCGGGTAAGTACCGGAGCCTGACCAAAAGCTTGCCCGATTTCTGACAAATCGAGCTCAAATACAACAATCAGGTAAAAGTGCAGGTAGAAGATGGTAAGAAAAGAAAGACAAAGGTCCTCATCTCCACAATTGACGCGATTTTCAAACGAATCTCCACAGCTAAAACAAGCATCGCCACCCTTGTATCGAACAAGACAACCGCGTTATACTATCCCCCACATATGCGGGCATCGCCAAGTGGTAAGGCATCAGCTTCCCAAGCTGACACTCGCGGGTTCGAGTCCCGTTGCCCGCTCCAGCTAGAAGCACAAGCACGGCACCATTACGGTGCTGTGCTTTTTTTCAATAAAGCGCCGGGACTCGAACCCGACAGGGTGCGAGCGTAAAGCAAACGCGAAGCGTTTGTAGCGAGCAGGCGAAGGCGCCGACAGGCGCCTGAAGCCGGTGCGGATTTGCGAAGCAAATACGCGGATGTCCCGTTGCCCGCTCCATCGAGTGCGGGAGACATGGGGACGGCCAATTCAACAAAGTCTTCCCCCGCGGCTTCGTGAGGCTGAGGGGCTCGCCTGAAGCCGGTGCGTATTTGCGAAGCAAATACGCGGACGTCCCCATGCCCGCTCCAATTCCAAAATGTTAGGTTAATGCCTGCTGCCCATACTTGCACCTGCGCACGGTACAATGGTTGGGTTACGACCAACGTGCCAATAACCAAAAAGGAGCCGCTATGATCGATCGCTATACCCGCCCGGAGATGGGACACATCTTCTCCCTCGAGAACAAGTACGCCATTTGGCAGGAGATCGAGGTTCTGGCCTGCGAGGCCCAGGCGGAGCTCGGCAAGATCGGTATTTCCAAAGACGAGGCCCAGTGGATCCGCGACCATGCCAACTTTGAGAAGGCGAAGGTCGATGAGATCGAGGAAGTCACGCGCCACGACGTCATTGCCTTCCTGACCAACATGAAGGAATACATCGATGCCGATGTTCCCGAGGGCGACCCCAAGCCCAGCCGCTGGGTTCACTATGGCATGACCAGCTCCGATCTGGGCGACACGGCCCTGTGCTACCAGCTCACCCAGGCCTGCGACCTGATCATCGAGGACGTCAAGAAGCTCGGCGAGATTTGCAAGCGTCGCGCCTTTGAGGAGCGCAACACGCTCTGTGCCGGCCGCACTCATGGCATCCACGCCGAGCCGATGACCTTCGGCATGAAGTTTGGCTCTTGGGCCTGGGAGCTCAAGCGCGATCTGGATCGTCTTGAGGACGCCCGCAAGAATGTTGCCTTCGGTGCCATCTCGGGCGCTGTCGGCACGTACAGCTCCATCGAGCCGTTCGTCGAGGAGTACGTCTGCGAGCACCTGGGCCTGGTCCACGATCCTCTGTCCACGCAGGTCATCAGCCGCGATCACCATGCCTACCTTGCCGGCGTGCTTGCCACTACAGCGGCCACCTGTGAGCGCATCGCTACCGAGGTCCGCAATCTGCAGAAGACTGATACGCTCGAGGCCGAGGAGCCGTTCCGTAAGGGCCAAAAGGGCAGCTCAGCCATGCCGCACAAGCGCAACCCCATCACCATGGAGAAAGTCTGCGGTCTGTCGCGCGTCGTGAAGTCCAACGCCCAGGTTGCCTTCGATAACGTCGCCCTGTGGCACGAGCGTGACATTTCGCACTCCTCTGCCGAGCGCGTCGCCCAGGCCGATAGCTTCATCGCCCTCGACCACATGTTCCAGTGCCTCATCCGCGTTATCGACGGCCTGCAGCTGTATCCCGCCCGCATGATGGCCAACCTCAATAAGACCCGCGGCCTCATCTTCTCTTCCAAGGTACTGCTCGCCCTCGTCGACACGGGCATCACCCGCGAGGACGCGTACGCCATTGTGCAGGAGAACGCTATGGCAACCTGGCACGAGGTACAGGATTGTGTCTCCGGCCCCACCTTTAAGGAGCGTCTCGAGGCCGATCCGCGCTGCACCGTCAGCCAGGAGAAACTCGACGAGATCTTTGATCCGTGGGACTTCCTCACCCGTATCGACACGGTCTTTGATCGTCTGGAGCAGCTGAGCTTCGAGTAGGTTCGGGCATAACGTTAGCTTTTTAGGGCGCTTTGCTGGTAATGTGTGTTGCCGGCAAAGCGCCTCGTTGCATTTAGGGATAATAGTCGTCTCGAATAACATTCTGAGAGGGGATCGCATGATTTCGTTTGATTACAAGCCTCAGGGCGTGTGTGCTCGCAATATTCACCTTGATCTTTCCGATGACGGCAACAAGGTGATGGGCGTTGAGTTTACCGGCGGCTGCGACGGCAATCTCAAGGCTATCTCCAAGCTGGTCGAGGGCGCTCCTGCCGATCGCGTAATCGAGGTTCTCGCCGGTAATACCTGCGGTATGAAAAAGACCTCCTGCGCCGACCAGCTTACACGCGCTATCGAGGCCGCTCGCACCGAGATCGCCTAATGGGTATCGCCGATCACATCAAGAACGGAATATCGCGTCGCGGCTTTGTACTCGGTGGGGCTGCCGCGGGCGCTGCCACGGTGCTTGCCGGATGCTCGAAAAAAACGGGCACCAGCGATGATGCCGCCGGCGAGCCGCAGGTTATCAAGGATGATTCCAAAATCATCTCGATTACGGATGAGTACGAGGCAGTCGACATCGATCTTGAGCCGGCGGCGTCATGGACGCTGCCTCTGGGTACGCTGCTGTACTACTGCGACGGCGATTACGCCGCGGCGATGATGGCGCCCGCATCGGCACTGCACGCCAACACACTCGGTGTGCTCAACCTGGGCGATGGCTCGCTTACCACATTAATCGAGGATCCTATCGAGGGCACGGGATATGCATTCTACGATGTCCGTGCCGGCGACAGCGTATTCGCGTGGGTTGAGATGAACTTTGCCAATTCATCGTGGAAGCTCTACGGTCAAAATCTGTCGGGCGCTTCGCTCTCTGGCGACGTGGTTGAGCTCGATCGAGGTGGCAAGGACTATGATCCGCCGCTGTTTACGGCGTTCGGGTCATCAGTCATCTGGTATAAAATGCCCTCGGCAGGTGGCAATAAAACGAGTAGCGATTCGTTTTGCTATCGTCGCTCACTTGATGAATCCAAGGCCGAGACAATTTGGAAATCGACGGGCCGCTTTGCATCGGCCCCGCGCGCGAGCGACGGCATTTTGACCATCTCGCCGCGTGTCCGCAACGACGAGGGCGTCTACTACGGCATAACGGCAATCGATCTGACCGACGGCAACAACACCAAGCGTGCCCAGTTGGTCCTTCCTTCGTCAGTTTTGCCTTTCGAGGCCGTATATATGGGCGATACCTTCGTGTTTTCTATCGAGGCGGCCTATAGTGGCGTGGGCAGCCTGGGCAATATGGGCACGTATATCGGTAATGAAGGAGGGCCGTACCTCTTCCTGTCACGCGAGCCGCTCGCATGTGCGGCTGGCAAGAAGAATAAATACCTTGTTAAGGTACAGGCGTCGCATTTCCTGATCGACACCTCTGCCAAGACCTATGGCTCGCTGCTGTCGCCCGACCGCGCTTTGGAGTATGGCGATTATCCAGCTACGGCGGGAAAATCGGACTCATTCCTTACGTACGCCACGGTGCGCAACAGCCAGGGTATACCAGAGACGGTCACTGCACGCCTATTCTCTCTTTAAGCTTAGAGGGGTTAAAAAGGCGCCAACAGGGGAATAAACGCGTTGTAATTGTGAGTACCGCCCGCCGAGCTGCCGCGTCATAGCGGCATCTGGCGGGCTCAGGTGCGTTAAAATGGGCTTGTTCTTAGCTAATTGAGACAGGGGGGCCGTGTTATGGCTTCAGATGCAAAAAAGATTCTGCTGGTCGAGGATGAGAAGGCAATCCGTGACGCCGTCGCTGCCTATCTCGAGCGCGAAGGCTACTGGGTTGTGGGCGTCGGCGACGGCCAGTCCGCGATCGAGGAGTTCGAGAAGCATCAGTTCGACCTGGTCGTGCTCGACCTTATGCTCCCCAAGATCCCCGGCGAGCGCGTTTGCCGCACCATTCGCGATACCTCGGATGTCCCCATCATCATGCTGACGGCTAAGGGCGAGATCGAGGACCGTATTATCGGTCTTGAGCTCGGCGCCGACGACTATCTGATTAAGCCGTTCTCGCCGCGCGAGCTCGTCGCCCGCGTTCGCGCTCTGTTCCGCCGTGCCCATCAGGCCGACGAGCCCGCCGTCGAGGTACTCGACTTCGGCGATCTGGTCATCGATATCTCGGGCCACAAGATCTTGGTCGAGGGCAAGGAAGTCGATCTGACGGCTTCCGAGTTCAAGCTGCTCACCACACTTGCCCGTCATCCCGGCCGTGTGTATAACCGCATGGAGCTGGTCGAGAAAGTGCTCGGGTATGACTTTGAGGGCTATGAGCGCACCATCGATAGCCACGTGAAGAATCTTCGCGCCAAGCTGGGCGATGATCCCAAGAAGCCCAAGTGGCTCTACACCGTCCATGGTGTCGGCTATCGCTTCGAGGCTCCGGCCAAGACCGATAAGTCGGACGAGAAATAGGGAAATCACATATGACACCTGCGCGCTTTGAAATCGGACAAAAGCACAAGCAGGAGAGCGAGGCGGGTTCCAAGGCTAGTTGGAACACGCCTCGTTCCGATTCACGGCCAACGATGAGCTATCCCTCGCGCATGGCACTTGCTTTTGCTCTGACATCGCTCATGACGGTATTGGTGCTGGTGGGCGTTGTCTCTGTTGTGTGGGGCACGGTCTTTTCGGATTACACACGCTCCAATATCGTCGAAATCGCAAATTCCGCTGCCGAGAAGTTGGCGACCTCATATGAGGAAAACGGCTCTTGGACCGCGGGAGAACTGCGCACGGTCGCAACGTCGAGTTTGGTTTCCGACGATCTGGGCATGCAGGTCGTCAATAAAAAGGGCGTGATCGTTTATGACGATTCCTGGCCCTCGGCAAGCGCGACCGCCGATGTACGCGAAAACCAGGCTACGACCGACGACACGAGCGGCAAGAGGGCATCGCATAGCCCGGTCTCGTCTGCTCCAACCGACTCCGATAGCGTTGCTAACGTCGAGATTGTAACGTCTTCCGGCGAGCATGTCGGACAGGTAAAGCTGTGGGCCATCGGCTCCGACGCTCTGCTCACCAAGGCGGACTCTGCGTTTAGGGAGAAGACCTTTAACGCCATGGCCCTCGCCGCGGTTGTTGCAATCTGCATTTCGGTCGTTATCGGATCGCTCGTGTCGCGCATGCTCACCAAGCCGATTCATCGCATCACCAGTACCGCAAAGCAAATCCGTGACGGCGACCTGTCGGCTCGCACGGGGCTGCGCGGTGATGACGAGATCGATCAGCTGGGTGAGACCTTCGATGAGATGGCCACTTCGCTCGAGAAGGATATGAAACACGAGAAGCGCCTGACCTCAGACGTTGCACACGAGCTTCGCACGCCGCTTATGGCCATGCTCGCAACGGTCGAGGCCATGCAGGATGGCGTGTATCCCACCGACGATGAGCATTTGGAGACCGTTGCTTCCGAGACGCGTCGCCTGGCTCGTCTGGTGCAGCAGATGCTCGACCTATCGCGTATGGAAAACAGCACGGCTCCGCTCAATCTAGAACCGGTGGACATGGTTCCGTTCGTGCGATCGATTGTGAATGGCCAGGAGCGCCTGTTTGCCGACCGTGACCTGCGTTTGCGCTTTGCAGATGAGACGCAGGGCCACGATGACGTTGTCGAGGCAGATCCCGACATGATCACGCAATGTGTTATCAACCTCATGAGCAACGCCATGCGCTACACCCCCGAGGGCGGTTGGGTCGTGGTGTCGGTGCTCAGCGACCGCAAACATGTCAGTATTGCCGTTTCGGATACCGGTATCGGTATTGCCAAGGACGATCTGTCGCGCATTTTCGGGCGGTTTTGGCGCGCCGATGCCAGCCGCGCCCGCGAAGCTGGCGGCCTGGGCGTTGGCCTCGCCGTGACCAAGCAGATCGTCGAGCGTCACCATGGCTACATATCCGTGGAGTCGGAGCTTGGAAAGGGTACGACTTTTACAATTCATCTGCCCCGCGAGCACACGGCAGACGCGGCATCTACTACAATGGAGCACTAGCTTTTCGCTATTCGGTGAAGGAGGGGCCGCGTCCCTGCCGCTCCGAGTTTGCGAAAACATGCGGGAAAGAACCCGCATTTCTGTCGTATTTAGGTAAGGAGTGACTCACGTGACAACGATGGAGCGTCGTCCGGATTCCCGTGGCAAGGTTCGTGATATCTACGATGCCGGTGAAAACCTGCTGATGGTCGCCACCGACCGCATTTCTGCGTTCGACTTCATTCTTCCCGACGAGATCCCGTTTAAGGGAGAGGTACTCAATCGCATCTCGGCATTCTGGTTCGATAAGTTTGCCGACATCGTCCCCAACCATCTCGTTTCCATCGACCCGGCGGATTTCCCCGAGGAGTTTGCTGAGTATCGTGACTACCTCGCTGGCCGTGCCATGCTGGTTAAGAAGGCCCAGACGATTCCTATCGAGTGCATCGTCCGCGGCTATCTGACCGGTTCGGGCAAGAAGACCTACGACGAGAACGGCACTGTCTGCGGCATCCAGCTGCCTGAGGGCCTGACCGAGGCTTCCAAACTTCCTGAGCCGCTGTTCACGCCGTCCACGAAGGCCGAGATCGGTGACCACGACGAGAACATCTCGTTCGAGCGTTGCTGCGAGATCGTGGGCGAGGACATCGCCACGCAGATTCGTGACCTTTCCCTCAAGATCTACAAGGCCGCTGCCGAGTACGCCGCGACCCGTGGCATCATCATTGCCGACACCAAGTTCGAGTTTGGTGTTATTGATGGCAAGGTCACGCTGATCGACGAGTGTCTCACGCCCGACTCCAGCCGTTTCTGGCCTGCTGCCAGCTACGAGGAGGGCAAGATCCAGCCTAGCTACGACAAGCAATTCGTCCGCAATTGGCTCAAGGCCAACTGGGATATGACGGGGGAGACCCCGCACCTGCCCGCCGAGGTCATCGATGGCACGTCCGAGCGCTATCGCGAGGCCTTCCAGATCATCACGGGCTCCCAGTTCACAAGCATGAAGGAGAACGCATAAGTGAGTACCCGTAGCGCCACGAACAAGCGCACGCAATCCCACGAAGTTACCGGGGTTGCGCGCAAGTCTGCCGCATCTGCTAAGCCCGCCCGCCAAGCAGCGAGCTCCGTTCGCGTCGTGCCGGCTTCGTCTAAGGCACGCCGCAAAGAGCTCGAGAAGGGCGAGAACCTCGAGGGCCTCTCTAAAGAGGAGAAGCGCGCCCGCAAGGCCAAGCAGCGCGCCAAGGAGGACCGCATCTATACGGTGTCGAATATCCTCCTCAAGCAGGACGAGGACTACACCAAGCGCCGTCGCATCTGGTGGATTGTGCTCGCCATTGGCATGGTGCTCGTCGTGGCAATTTGGGCCTCGCTGTACTTCGCTCCCGCTGGCATGGTGTCCAGCCCTGTCCAGATGGTCGGCATTGTTTTGTCCTACGTCATCATTTTGGGCGACTTTATCTATGACTTCGCTCGTATTCGTCCCTTGCGCAACATGTACCGCGCGCAGGCCGAGGGCATGTCCGAGAACAAGCTCAACGCTCTTATTGAGCGCGCGGCTGCCGAGGAGGACAAGAAGGACTCCAAGAAGAAGTAGCGTTTGCATACATACTTATCGCTAAGATATAAGGCGCGTCGTTTTTGCGGCGCGCCTTTTTACTGTTCTATAGATAGATGGAGTGGCACATGATTCGAGCTGCCCTGACGGTCGAAGAGGCTCTGGAGGGCATGAAGGCCCTGGAGCCCAAGATTAAAAACTACGCGCGCCTGGTCGTCCGCAAGGGCGTAAACGTCAAGCCCGGCCAGGAGGCCGTCGTTCAGTCTCCGGTCGAGTGCGCGCCGTTTGCGCGCGTGGTGGTCGCGGAGGCCTATGCTGCCGCCGCCGGCCACGTGACGGTCATTTGGGCCGATGATGCCGTGACAAGGCTTACGTACGAGCATGTCGATAAAAGCTATTTTGAGCAGACGCCCGAGTGGAAGCGCCTGCAGCTGGATTCCCTGGCCCAGGACGGTGCCTGCTTTATCTTTATCGAGGGTGCGGACCCTGCGGCTCTCAAGGGTATCGATCCCGCCAAGCCCGCCGCGGCTTCCAAGGCAAGGAACACGCAGTGCAAGGTCTTCCGCCGTGGACTGGATTACAACATCAATCCGTGGTGCATCGCCGGCGCTCCGGTCGTGGCTTGGGCGCACGAGGTGTTCCCGGGAGACGCCGATGAGGTTGCAATCTATAAACTATGGAATGCGATTCTGCACACCGCTCGTGCCGATGGCCAGGACCCGGAGAGCGACTGGGAGCTTCATGACGCGGCGTTCGAAAAGAACTTGCGCTTCCTGAACGACAATCGTTTTGACCGCCTGCATTACACCGCGGCAAATGGAACCGATCTGACGATTGGCATGACGAAGGGTCACGAGTGGGCCGGCGGCAAGGGTAAGACGCCCGATGGACACCCCTTCTTCCCCAACATCCCCACCGAGGAGGTCTTCACCTCGCCTGATCGTATGCGTGCCGACGGTATCGTGTACTCGGCCATGCCGCTCATTCACCACGGTAACAAGGTTGACGATTTTTGGATTAAGTTCGAGGCCGGTCGCGTAGTGGACTACGATGCCCGCGTGGGCAAGGCGACGCTTGCGAGCATTATTGACACCGATGAAGGTGCCGCTCATCTGGGTGAGGTCGCGCTCATTTCCAAGAACACGCCAATTCGCGAAAGTGGCGTTCTGTTCTATGACACGCTCTATGACGAGAACGCCAGCTGCCACCTTGCGCTGGGAGTCGGCTTCCCCGAGTGCATCGAGGGTGGATATGATATGTCCAAAGAGGAGCTCCTGGAGCATGGCGTTAACGTCTCGAGCACGCATGTCGACTTTATGATTGGCACGGACGATATCGATATTACGGGCATTACGCCTGATGGACGTGAAGTTGTGATTTTCCAGAACGGCCAATGGAGTTGGGAATAGTCCCAGACCGTGGTACAATGCCACCCGCGGGCCGTTAGCTCAGCTGGCAGAGCAGGGGACTTTTAATCCCAAGGTCCAGGGTTCGAACCCCTGACGGCCCACCACACGATATCTCCTCTAAAGTCCGCCACAACGGACTTTAGCTTTGGGTCGTTAGCTCAGTTGGTAGAGCAGGGGACTCTTAATCCCAAGGTCCAGGGTT
>CAJMRZ010000040.1 GCA_905215945.1 uncultured bacterium
CCGAGCTGGACGCCAAGGCCGCCGAGAAGGGCATCACCATTGAGTACAAGGATTTCAATGGCCAGAACGACGCCACCACGCTGAACCAGATCGGCACCCAGGTCGTCTCCGATGGCTACGATGCCGTCATTCCCATCGCCACGCTGGCCGCCCAGTGCATGGCCACTGC
Organism: uncultured bacterium; assembly: GCA_905215945.1. Lineage (GTDB taxonomy): Bacteria > Actinomycetota > Coriobacteriia > Coriobacteriales > Coriobacteriaceae > Collinsella. Next base: position 170 of record CAJMRZ010000040.1, read on the forward strand.
CTGCGAGTCCACCAAGACCCCGGTCATCTACGCCGCCATCTCGGACCCCGCCGCCGCTGACCTGACCGACATCGACTATGTCACCGGCACCTCCGACGCGCTGAACACCCAGTCCATCATGGACATGATCTTCGCCGTCCAGCCCGAGGCCAAGACCATCGGCCTGCTCTACTCCAACTCCGAGGCCAACTCCACCACCCCCATTGCCGAGGCCAAGGCTTACCTGGATGCCAAGGGCATCGCTTACGTGGAAAAGACCGGCAACACCAACGATGAGATCATGACCGCCGCTAACGCCCTGGTGGGCCAGGTCGACGCCGTCTTTGCTACCTACACCATCACTGACGAGCGCAAGAAGCTCGTCTCCTTTGCCGGTCCCTACTACTACACCCAGCAAGCCATCCTGGTGCTCGCCGATAACGACGACATTAAGAGCGTCGACGACCTGGCCGACAAGAACGTCGCCGTCCAGTCCGGCTCCAACGGCCCCGCCATCCTGGAGGAGTTCGCCCCCAAGGCCAGCCAGCAGGAGTTCAAGACCGACGAGGAGGCCCGCCAGGCACTCCAGCAGGGCCGCGTTGACGCCTACGTCATCGATAACAACATGCAGCAGAGCGCCCTGGTTCGCGAGCCCGGCAAGTACAAGATCGCCGGCAAGCCCTTCGGCAGCAAGGAGCCTTACGGCATCGGCCTGCCGCTCGATTCCGACGGCGTCGCCTTTGTCAACGACTTCCTTAAGAAGATCGAGGACGACGGCACCTGGACCGAGCTGTGGCAGATCTGCATCGGCGACCGTACGGGCGACACCAATGTTCCCGAGCTGCCCGAGATCGGCGCCTAGGCAGCGAGCCTGGTAACAGCCGCAACGAAACCATACGGAAACGCATGATGCGCTTTATTGCGGTAAACTGTTTCCTCACTGAGTTGTCGGGGCTTCCGTACACACGGGAGCCCCTTTCCTTACCGGCAGGAGGTCCGCATGAGTCTCTCCGAGCTCTGGTCGCTCTATGGCCAGAACTATATCGACGCGCTGCTGGCAACCTGGGGCATGACGCTTGAGTCGTTTGCCATCGCCATGGTGCTGGCCGTCGCCGTCACTGTGATGCGCGTGTCGCCGCTCAAGCCGCTGCGCGTCTTTGGCGACCTGTATGTCCAGGTCTTCCGTAACATCCCCGGCATCGCGCTGCTCATCATCGTCGTCTACGCGCTGCCGCCGCTCAAGGTCGTCCTGCCCTACCGCACCTGCGTTATCGTCGCCACGGTCCTTTTGGGCTCGGCCTTTGGCTCCGAGAACTTCATGAGCGGCATCAACACCGTTGGCGTCGGCCAGGTAGAAGCCGCCCGCTCGCTGGGCATGAGCTTCAACCGCATCCTCGCCAAGATCGTGATTCCGCAGGCACTGCGCTCGAGCGTGCTGCCCATGACCAACCTCTTTATCGCCGTCATGCTCACCACCGCGCTCGGCAGCCAGGTGCCGCTTAAACCGCAGGAGCTCACCGGCGTGGTGAGCTATATCAACACGCGCTCACTTGGCGGCGTCGCCGCGTTCTTTATCTCGGCGCTCGGCTACCTGGGCACGGCCTTTGTGGTGAGCCACATTGGCAACTATATCGATAAGAAGGTGAGGATCCTCCGATGAGCAAGCACTCCACCTCCGCGCTCACCATGCGCGATGCGCTCTACGAGGCTCCCGGCCCCAAGATGCGCACCAAGATTCGCATCGGCACCGTTGTCTCGCTTGTTGCCGTCGCCGCGCTCGTCGCCCTCGTGTTGCAGCGCTTTTATGTGACCGGTCAGCTTTCGGTCCACTATTGGTATTTCTTTACTCACCTCACCACCTGGAAGTTCTTACTTGCCGGCTTTGAGGGCACCGTTAAAGTCGCACTCACCGCTGGCGCCATCGCGCTGGTGCTGGGCTTGGCCCTTATGCTCGGCCGCACGAGCGACATTAAGCCGCTGCAGTTGGTCTGCCGCGTGCTCACCGATTTCTTCCGCGGCGTGCCGAGCCTGCTGTTCATCTACTTCTTCTTTTTGGTGCTGCCCCAGTACAAGATCGCGCTGCCGTCGTTTTGGATGCTCACGCTTCCCGTCGCGCTCGCTGCAGCCGGCGTACTTGCCGAGATTTTCCGCGCCGGCGTCAACGCCGTACCGCGCGGGCAGGTCGAGGCGGCCCAGGCGCTTGGTCTCTCCAAGGCTAAAATCACCTTTAAAATCGTATTGCCGCAGGCTATTCGATTTATCATTCCGTCGTTGATTTCGCAGCTCGTGGTCGTAGTCAAAGATACCACCGTCGCCTACGTGGTGAGCTACCCCGACCTCATGCAAAACGCCCGTGTGCTCATTACCAACTACGACGCTCTCGTGTCGGTCTACCTGGTAATCGCGGTCATCTATATCCTCATCAACGTCGCGATCAACAAGGCTGCTGTCTACGTTTCGCACAAGACCGGCGCGACCATCATCCGCTAACGCTTTACCATTTCGAGTCATAAGGAGCCGAGCACCATGGCACAGAGCACTTCTTCTACCGGCAATCAGCCGCTGATTGAGCTCAAGCACGTCGATAAGCACTATGGCGACCTGCACGTTCTCAACGACATCAACCTGTCGGTCGACCGCGGCGAGGTCGTTGTTGTGATTGGCCCCTCGGGCTCGGGCAAGTCGACCATGTGCCGCACCATCAACCGCCTGGAAACCATCGACTCGGGCGAGATCCTCATCGAGGGCGAGCCCCTGCCGCAGGAAGGCAAGGACCTTGCCCGCATGCGTGCCGAGCTGGGCATGGTGTTTCAGCAGTTCAACCTGTTCGCACATATGACCGTACTGCAGAACGTCATGCTGGGACCGGTCGATGTGCTGGGCGTCTCCAAGGACGAGGCCCGCGAGCGTGCCATGGACTTGCTGGGCCGCGTGGGCGTTGCCGAGCAGGCCGATAAGGTGCCCGCACAGCTCTCGGGCGGCCAGCAACAGCGTGTAGCCATCGCCCGCTCGCTTGCCATGCAGCCCAAGGCCATGCTCTTTGACGAGCCCACGAGCGCCCTCGATCCCGAAATGATCAATGAGGTGCTCGAGGTCATGGTCCGTCTGGCCCAGCAGGGCATGACGATGATCGTCATTACGCACGAGATGAACTTTGCCCGCCGCGTGGCCGATCGCGTCGTCTTTATGGCCGACGGCAAGATCGTGGAAACCGGCGCGCCCGACGAGTTCTTCGACCATCCCCAGACCAAGCGCGCCCAGGACTTCCTCAACTCCATCAAGGGCCACTAGCTCAATTGCCTCGCGGGCAAATACATCAGTAACGTTTGTCCCGCACTACCCCCGTGCCATGTCCACCCGGATTCGAAAGCCACGCCCATGATTGGAACTCGCACCTCATCGTCCTACACCCCGCATGTCGACGTCGCCCCCGCCGACCGTCCGCTCATCCTCGTCGCGCCGCGTTGGGAAGAGGCAAAGCCGTTTTTGAGCGAGACGCTCTCCCCCAACGAGGAGATTGCGAGCGTCTTTGTCGACGCCATTCTTGCCGCCGGCGGCCTGCCGCTGCAGATGTCCATCACCGAGGACATTGAGGTTATCCGTCATTACGTCGATATCGCCGACGGCATCGCCATTCCCGGCGGCCCCGATGTCAATCCCAAACGCTGGGGCGATGATCGACCCTACGATCCCACCCTCTGCTGCGAGATCCGCGATAGCTTTGAGTTTAAGCTGGTCGGCGAGGTGCTCCGCGCCAAAAAGCCGCTCTTTACCACCTGCCGCGGCACGCAGCTGCTCAACGTCGCCACCGGCGGCACCCTGTGCATGGACGTGCCGAGCCTGGGCGCTCGCGAGGGCCGCACGCAGTGGCGCCACACCCACGTGCTCAACGACCCAGTGCATCCCGTCGAGGTCGTACCGGGCTCGCTGCTCGACCGCGCTGTTGGCGGGCACAGGCTAATCCAGACCAACTCCGCACACCACTGCTGCGTCGATCGTCTGGGTAAAAGTACGCGCTTGGTCGCCAAGGCAACCGATAGCGTTCCCGAGTGCATCGAAGTCGAAGGCCAGCCGTTCTGCCTGGGCGTGCAATGGCATCCCGAGTACACCTGGCAGACGCTCGAGACCGACTTTAACCTGTGGAAGTCGTTTGTCGAGGCAGCGGCAAAGGTTAAGCAGGCGCGCTAGCTCGCGAACCACACAACAGATAAGAGCGCCCCGCCGGCCACATGGTCCGACGGGGCGCCCTTTTGTGACTACATCAACGGACTTGGGCAGTCCAAGGCTCGCAAGCCCTTATTCAGCCGCCTCGCGCAGGGCCGACATCGTAGCCGCATATTGCTGCTGCAACGCATGCATTCCCTCGCGAGCGCCGTCAACGGCATCGGCGCCACACAGCGCTTCGGTTACCACGACCGCAGGCTCGTACAGATTATCGAATCCCAGGTTCTGGCTCACGCCCTTGAGCGTGTGCGCTGCCATAAACGCTTCCTCGGCGTCTCCTGCCGCCATGGCGGCCTCCAGCTTGTCCATGCTCTCGTCATCTAAAAACTTGAGGGCAAAGCGGGCAAGCATTTCCCCGCCCATCAGCCGAGCACACGCGTCATCATAATTAGCGCCGATCTTCTCATACGCCTCACGCATGGAAATCATGGATTAAAAACTCCTTTGGTCAAACTAAATCGTAGGAAACGCGACAACGTCGGCGGGGCGTGCCAACGTCTCGGCAATACGGTCTTGCACCTCGAGCAGGCAGTCGAGCAACAGCGGGTTAAAGGTGCCACACTTACCGTCCAGGATCATCTGGATCGCCTCCTTGTGCGGGATAGCGTCCTTGTACACGCGCACGCTCGTCAGCGCATCATACACGTCGGCCACCGAGACCACCTGCGCGGCAATGGGAATTTCGTCGCCCTTAAGGCCATCGGGATAGCCCTTGCCGTCCCAGCGCTCGTGATGCCAACGCGCAATCTGGTACGCATATTCCATAAGCGCATTGCCGACGTGATGGCGGCCCAGCTCAAGCAACATGTCGGCGCCAATCGTGGTATGCGTCTTCATAATCTCGAACTCCTCGGGCGTAAGACGCCCGGGCTTGTTGAGAATCGCATCGTCAATCGACATCTTGCCGATATCGTGCAGCGCCGAAGCCAGGGCAATCGTGGAGCGCTCCTCATTGTCGAGGGAGATCGTGTCGCTACGCTGGACCAGACAGCCAAGCAACAGCTCGGTCAGCTTCTCGATGTTCGTAACGTGCCTGCCGCTCTCGCCGTTGCGAAGCTCCATGACGCCGGCCATGATGTCGATGAGCATGCGACTGTTCTTGACGCGCTCGTTGTACTGCTGGGACAGCAGGCTCGTCAGGCGGCGCTGTTTGGCGTATAGGCGGATGGTGTTGCTTACACGGCGGCGCACGACACGGGAGTCAAACGGGCGGTTGATATAGTCCGAGGCGCCCAGCTCGTACGCGCGCAGAACCATATCATCGGAATCTTCGCTCGAAATCATGATAAAAGGCAGATTGTCGACACCCGATCGGCGCGACAGATCGGCCAGCACCTCAAAGCCGCTTATGCCCGGCATGACAATATCCAGCAGCACGAGCGACAACTCATCGCCATAGCGGTCGACCATGTCGAGCGCCGCACGACCGTTATCGGCCTCGAGGATGCAATACTCGTCCTTGAGCATCTCGTTGAGAATGGCTCGGTTCATCTCGGAGTCATCGACAATAAGCACCGAAGGTTTTTCGCTTTGGAAGGCCTCGATGGAATCGGCATCGGTCACGACCGTACCGGCTTTTGCCTTAGCGCGGCTCAATAACTGGACAGCGCGGCCAACTCCCTCATCGACCGTCTCGCCATGAATGCGAACGCCACCAACACATGCCGTCAAGCTCACGTACTCATGACCCGGAACAATCGTGGCATGAACGGCATCGGACACCTGATGCAGGCGACGGGTGAAGTCATCGGAGGGAATATTGGGCATGACGACCACAAACTTGTCGCAGCCATAGCGTACGAGCTCGTCAGTCGAACGAATTCCGCTGCGTATGGCCGTCGCCACGGCACCGAGCGCAAGGTCGCCGGCATGACGACCACACGTATCGTTGAAGACCCTAAAATCATCAAGGTCGATCACCGCGACGCCGGCATTCATGCGGGCGCTACGGAGCTTTTCCTCGTAATATCGGCGATTGCGCACACTCGTCAGCACGTCGGTGTAGACAAGGTCCTCTTCTGCAGCCTCTTGCTCATCGATCGGACGCACCATCAGCAGGACGTGAGGCTCGCCCTCGACCTTCAGAGGGCGCAGGCGAGCGCGGTACTCGGTACCATCATTGAGCAGCTGCTCCGATACATCATCGGAACCTGCCAAGGCCTCAAGACTCGACTGGCGCAGACAAGGGCACCGATTGCCGGCGAGCAGGCAGTTAGGCTCGCTCTTAATCTGATCGGCCGACAGCAAACGCACCACGGGGTAGGTCTTCGCGACGCGGGCGACCTCGGCGGCAGCCTCCTCGTCGGTTAGATTGACCTCGTGATTATTGAGCATATGGGGCCCTTTCTATCGTTACGCACGGCAACGGTGCATATCAATTGGTACAAGGGTAACATCTAACAGCTGAAGGCAAACGCGCGATTATCGTTGCATTTTTATGACCTGGCAAACGGCGGTAATGGAGCCGCGGACGCGCGGTTATGGGCGCATTCGTTAACAATGACGAAACGCTAACAGCCCCTCTCCCCGCAGGTCATCGAGCGTGCTAACGCCCCAAGACATCGCGAACGGCGTTTGCCGCCGTAACGGGGCGATCGCGCAGACCGTTATGCGCGCCCGGGATCGTCACAAGGGGGCAATCGAGATATTCGGCAGCCGCTCGCGTACCAGCCTCGCGGGGTGTACCGACCGAAAGCTCGCCCAAAAACACAGCCGACACCGCCTTTGATTCGCGGGCGCGCTCCCAGTCGGGAGCATATGTCATATTTGTTCCGTATTCATTGGCCATAAAGCAACGACCATTGCGCAGGGCATGCTTGGCTTCCGCTTCGGTCGTCCCAGGAGCCTCGGGGTCCAAGTCGCCGAGAGCTCCCAAGAAAAGCCGAAGCGCCCTTGAAACCTTTCCAGCCGCAATCATATCGAGCAAAATCGGAGCTGCGCCCATGCCGACGCCTTCGGCCGACACAGCCGGCTCATGCAGAATCGCACGGGCGACGAGATGGGGTTCGGTGCGAAGAAGCTCCAGCGCCACCAACGTACCGGCGCTATGCGCAAGCACATTTGCCGGGGCGCCAACGTGTTCGATCACGGCTTGCAGGTCGGCGGCCTGAGCGGCAAGATCATAGCTGCCGTCTGCCGCATCGCTGCTGCCACCGCAGCCGCGGCGGTCGTAGGCAATTACGCGGTAGTTGCGGCTGAGCTCACAAGCGATGCCGTCGAAAAATGTGCCGTCGACACAAGCACCGTGCACGCACACCAAGGCAGGAGCATCAGGCGACACATCCGGGCCGGCATATTCGCGACAGGCAATCGTGGTGCCCGCATTCTCGACCGTAAAATCCATGTTGTGCCCCCATCATCAACGCCCATCCAGTTGCACGTCAGTGCGGTTGGATGGACCCGCATTGCCTTACGCCTTGTTAACAGATTAACTGTACCCGACCCGAGGCTTTTCATGGCACGGCATAATGAGCGACGTGAAAAAACGAAACTTGTAAAGCAAGAGCCCGCACCTTGCTTTGGAGCCGATGCTATGCTTAGGCACAATTGTCTTGAGGAGCATATGCCTATGTCTACGTTTTTGAATGCCAGCCCCATCTTTGGGCCCGTTCGCAGCCGTCGCCTTGGTCTCTCGCTCGGCGTCAACATGATGCCGGCCAGCGGCAAAATCTGCACGTTCGACTGCATTTACTGCGAAAACGGCCTCAACGCCGAGCGCCCCTGTCATGAGCCGTACAACACAGCTGCCGTGGTACTCGACGCGCTCGAGGCAAAGCTGCGCGAGATGGCAGCCGAGGGCGAGCTCCCCGATGTGATCACCTTCGCAGGCAACGGCGAGCCCACCGCCGCACCGGAGTTTCCGCAGGCCATCGCCGGCGCCGTCGCGTTGCGCGACGAGCTTGCCCCAAACTCCAAGATCGCCGTGCTCTCCAACGGTACGCGCGCCGACCGCCTCGAGGTGCACGACGCGCTCATGATGGTCGACGACAACATCCTCAAGCTCGATACCGTCGACCCGGCGTTTATCCAACTGCTCGACCAGCCCGTTGGCCCCTACGGCGTCGAGCACCAGATCGAGACGTTCGCAAGCTTTGACGGTCACGTTATTATCCAGACGATCTATTTGACCGGCGAGTATCAGGGCAAGCTCATCGACAACACCGGCGAGGAGTACGTCGGCCCCTGGCTCGCGGCGCTTGAGCGCATTCGCCCACAAGAAGCAACCATCTACACGGTGGCGCGCGAGACACCGATCGCCGGCCTTGCCAAAGCGGCGCCTGAGGTGCTCGACGCCATTGCCGCGCGCGTCCAAGCCCTCGGCATTCCCTGCCAGGTGAGCTACTAGCAAAACCACGCAGCAGCTAGTGTCCGCCATCCCACTCCATCAGTTGCGGTGATATAGTTCCTATTTATGCTGTTAAACCGCTTAAATCGGAACTATATCACCGCAACTTTTATGGACGCGTGGGTGGGCTATACTAGCTGCGGATGAAAGGAAGTTAGCCATGTTTGACAACGGACCCGTGCCTGGCCGCAACGATGCTTGCTGGTGCGGCAGCGGCAAGAAATACAAGAAATGCCATAGCGCCTTTGATGAGCGCCTTGAGCGCCTGTGGGAAGAGGGCTGGGAGGTTCTGCCCCGTACGCTCTACAAGACGCCCGCCGATATCGAGGGCATCAAGCGCTCGGCAGCCATCAACGTGGGCGTGCTCGATTATGTGGGCGAACACATCGCCGCGGGCATGACCACCAACCAGATCGACCAGATGATCTACGACTACACCGTCGAGCACGGTGGCACGCCGGCCGACCTCAACTACGAGGGCTACCCCAAGAGCGTGTGCACCTCGATCAATGATGTGGTCTGCCACGGCATCCCCTGCGATACGGACGTGCTGCACGAGGGCGACATCATCAACGTCGACTGCTCCACGATTCTTGACGGCTACTTTAGTGATTCGAGCCGCATGTTCTGCATCGGCGAGGCGTCGCCGGAGGCGGCCGATCTCGTGCGCGTCACGAAAGAGGCCGTGCAGGTGGGGCTGGACGCTATCAAGCCCTGGGGGCATCTGGGCGACATCGGCGCGGCCGTGAACGCCTATGCGCGCGAGCACGGCTACACCGTCGTTCGCGAG